>JBKGYY010000023.1:0-16184 GCA_046545855.1 Halobacteriales archaeon
ACACGGGATAACCGACCACGCCGCGATGACCATCAGCGGCGGAGTCGGAGACGGCCAGAGCCTCGCGAAGACCCTCAAGATAGAGGCCAACCTCTACGAGATGCGACGCGGCCGACCGCTCTCTATGACGGGGCTCGCGAGCATGGCGGGCAACGTCATGCGCTCGTACTTCTTCTACGTCGTCCCCCTTCTCGGAGGAGTCGACGACGAAGGCCCGCACGTCTTCTCGCTCGACCCCGCCGGCGGAGTGATGGAGGAGGAGTACGCCTCGACGGGCAGCGGCAGCGTGATAGCCTACGGAGTCCTCGAAGACCACTACGCCGACGGCCTCTCGATGGACGAAGCCAGGAGCCTCGCGGTCCGCGGCCTGAGGAGCGCGATGGAACGCGACACCGCGAGCGGCAACGGCGTCCTTCTGGCGTCGATAACCGAAGACGGAGTCGAGATGGCGTCGGAGGAAGAGACCGACGCTCTCATGGAAGAACTGTAGACGTCCCCGCTTCATAGATGAACGTCGACGAAGAGCTGGAGGAACTCGAGAAGAAGATAGAGCGAGAGGTCCCCTCGGACATAGAGATAGAGGACGTCGAGTACGAGGGCCCCGAGCTGGTGATATACACGGGTGACCCCCGGAAGTTCGCGGGAGACGGCGACCTCGTCCGCAACCTCGCCCGCAAGCTCAGGAAACGCATCACCGTCCGACCCGACCCCCGGGTGCTCGCCGAGCCACAGGACGCCCGCGACGAGATAGAGCGCATCGTCGACGAAGACGCCGGCATACGCGACTACGACTTCAGGCCCGAGGTCGGCGAAGTCGAGATAAAGGCCGACAAACCCGGTCTCGTGATAGGTCGACACGGCTCGACGTTACGCGAGATAACCCAGGCTATCGGCTGGACGCCCAAGGTAGCGCGGGCGCCGCCGATAGAGTCGAAGACCGTGCGCAACATCCGTCACTACCTCCAGCAGGAGCGCGAGGAACGCAAGGAGTTCCTGCGTAAGACCGGGCGAAGGATACACAGGGAGATGACGTCGGACGAAGACTGGGTGCGCGTCACGGCGCTCGGCTGCGCCCAGGAGGTCGGACGCGCCGCGTTCCTGCTGCAGACGCCGGAGACACGCGTCCTCATAGACTGCGGCGACAAGCCCGGCTCGGACGACAGCCCGTACCTCCACGTGCCGGAGGCGACGCCGCTCAACTCCATCGACGCCGTCGTCCTGACGCACGCTCACCTCGACCACAGCGCTCTCGTTCCGTTGCTCTACAAGTACGGCTACGACGGCCCGGTGTACTGCACGGCGCCGACGCGCGACCTGATGTCGTTGCTTACGGTCGACTACCTCGATGTCGCCGCAAAGCAGGGCAGGACGCCGCCATACGAGAGCGAGATGGTCCGCGAGGCGATCAAGCACACGATAACCGTCGAGTACGGCGACGTCACCGACATCGCGCCGGACATCAAGCTCACGATGCACAACGCCGGCCACATCCTCGGAAGCGCAGTCTGCCACTTCCACGTCGGAGACGGCCTCTACAACGTCGGCTTCAGCGGCGACATACACTACGAGGAGACGCGGCTGTTCAACGGCGCCGTCAACGACTTCCCGCGCCTCGAGACGCTGTTCATGGAGTCGACGTACGGCGGCAGGAACGACGTACAGCCGTCACAGGACGACGCCGAACGCGAGCTAGAGCAGATAATACGAAGGACGCACGGCCGAGGCGGCGTGACCCTGATTCCGGCGTTCTCTGTCGGCCGGTCGCAGGAGATGATGATAGTGCTCGAGGAGGCGATGCGCGAGGGCCGTATACCCGAGATGCCCGTCTACCTCGACGGCATGATATGGGAGGCGACGGCGATTCACACGGCGCATCCCGAGTACCTCAACGACAAGCTCCGCGACAGGATATTCCACGAGGACCAGAACCCCTTCCTCGCTCCGTACTTCGAGCGGATAGACGAGGGAAGCGAGCAACGTCAGGAGATAGCCGACGGACCGCCGTCGATAGTCCTCGCCACCAACGGCATGATGGCCGGAGGCCCCGTGATGGAGCACCTCGAGCTCCTCGCTCCCGAGCCGAACAACAGCCTCGTCTTCGTCGGATACCAGGCGGAGGGCACGACCGGCAAACGGATACAGTCGGGACGGAAGGAGGTCCGGGTTTCGAGCACCGAGGGCCGCGCGGACACCGTGAGGATTGAGATGGACGTCGAGACGGTCGAAGGCTTCAGCGGTCACGCCGACCGCGAGGGACTGATGAACTTCGTGCGGACGATGAACCCCAGGCCCGAGAAGATATTCACGGTGCACGGCGACGAACGCAACACCAAGGCGCTGGCGAGCGCTCTCTACCAGAACTTCAACATGCGGACGATAGCTCCGATGAACCTCGAGACCCACCGGTTCATATGAAGATATCCTCCGAGACGGTCGACGAGCTAGACACGTACGTCGACGAACGCCTCGACGACATCACGGCGCTCGTCAACGACGCACGCCGACGTCTCGGGGAGGCGTTCGACGAAGACGTCACCGTCGTCTCGAAACAGGACGTCCGAGACGAGATGGATGACGTGCTCGCCGACGGCGACAGAGCCCTCAACCTCGCGGCGCTCTACCGCGTAGGCGTCGAGCTAGAGGTACGGGAGGACTACGCGGGCTTCGTCGTCGACGAACTCATCGGCCGACGTATCGCGGCGACGCTCGTCGACTCCGAGCCCGAGACGACGCTCGCCGAGGCGACGTTCCACTACGTCGACGTCTACACCGACGACGTGCTCGGGGACGTCACGGCGGGAGAGGACGACGTGCTAGCGGGACTCGCCGCCGGCGTGCAGGTCCGTCTACCGGGGTGGGACTGGCAGGACGACTCGCCGCCCTAGGCGTCGCGTACGCCGCGCACCGTGTCCTCTAGCGCGTCGACGCCTTCCTCGTAGACTGCGTTGCCGACGACGACGACGTCGGCGTGCGCCGCCATCTCGCGAGCGCGTTCGTAGTCGGTGACACCGCCTCCGTAGAACAACAGCGAGTCGGTGACGACTCGGGAGGCGGCTTCGACGACCGCGGGGTCGCCGTACGTCCCGGAGTACTCGACGTAGAACACCGGGAGCTCCATGTACCGAGTCGCGACCTCGGCGTACGCCGCGACGTCGTCGGGCGCGAGGTCGGTGCGCGCTCCCGTGACCCTGCCGACGTCGCTCTCGGGGTTGAGGACGACGTAGGCTTCGCCGTAGACCCGGCTCCAGTCGACGTCGGAAAGACGAGCCCACTCCTTGTGCATGCCGACTATCCACGTCGGCGAGTCGGCGTTCAACACCGTCGGGACGAGCAACGTCTCGTCTCCGACGACCGCCGTGGGGTCCGACGGCTCGAGCGCGACGTCGACGTCGTTTTCGACGACGGCGTCGAGCAGTCTCCTGGCTTTGTCCTCGGTGACGCCCCGGGTTCCGCCGACGACCACGGCGTCCGTACCCGACCTGCAGACGGCTTCGATGTCTTCGACGTCTATCTCGCGGTCGGGGTCGAGCTTCGTGACGTGACGCCAGTCCTGCATCCGGGGGTGTGGTTTCACGGGTGGCTGTCGACGCCGCCGGTACAAAACACCAGCGACGTCGCCTCCCCGGGGTTCGACCTCCGACGTCTACCGCACGAGCGCGCGTTTGCCGTCGCTCGACATCGCCTTTATCTCGTGCTCCCGGCTGAGCGCGGCCGACCGCGTCTCGTGTTCCTCGACGTAGACGAGTTCTACGGGCGTGCGACCCCGGGTGTACTTCGCTCCCTCACCGCAGTCGTGCTGTCTCACGCGTCTCTCGACGTCGGTGGTGTAACCCGTGTAGAGGCTGTCGTCCGAGCACCGGACGACGTAGACGAAGTGACCGGTCATCCGCTCCCGCCGTCCTCCCGTGTTTCGACGTCTTCCTCCCCGTCAGAGCTACCTCCGGCCTCCCCGACGTCCGCGTCGTCGTCCTCGTCCCCGTCGCCGTCGTCTTCCTCGGCCGAAACACCGCCCTCGACGTCCGCGCCGCCCGCGTCGTCGACGTCACCGTCTTCGTCACCCGACATGATGTCGGACGTGAAGTCGTCGCCTCCGTGTCGCTCGAACTCGTCGAGTATCTCGTTGACCTCGTCGAGTATGTCTGCGCCGAGGTCACGTCCTCCGTCGTCGCCGGACTCCGTCTCCGCGTCCCCGGCTTCGGCGACGCCACCGGCTTCGTCGTCCACCTTCTCTCGGTCGGACGTAGACTGAGACGCCATCTCCTCCTGTTCGTCGAGAGGTTCGTCGTCGGGTCGCCCGCGTGTCTCCTGGACTTCGACGCCTCCCTGCGCGGCGGAACGTTTCGCGGCCTGTGACTTGAAGTCCTGGAGGCCACGCGCGATGAGGTTCATCAGCTCGACGGGCTTCGACTCCGTGTGCAGGCTGATGACCTCTCCGTCCGACATACGTATCCTGAAGTAGGGGTCGTCGTAGTCGAGCGACGACACCTGGTCGTAGTACAGCTGCTTGGTGCTGTCGCTTATCTCGGTCGACCGGCTGCCCAGGTCGAGCTTCGAGCCGTGGTGGAGCATGATCGAGTTCCGGCCTACGACGACGTTCGTGGCGTAGTACGCCATCGCCGGCCAAAGCAGCAGCTTCGAACCCCGGCCTTGCACGTAGGTGAACGGCTCGCTACCCAGGAGGCTCTCGCCGGCTTCGCGAACCTCCTCCCGGAAACCGTCTACGTAGTCCTCGTAACGCGTGTTTACGAACGACGCCATGGCCGCCCAGGAGACGCCGCCGAGAGCGAAGCCTACGAGCGACCACGTCGCCAGCGTCGAAAGCACACCTCCGACGGCTCCCACGGGGTTGTCGGACGCGCCCTCGAGCTCGAAGCCCGCTTGCTCGCCGAGCAACAGCAGGAACCGCGCGACGCTGACGGCGATGGCTCCCTCGGGGTCGAGGAACATCTCTAGTACGGCGCGTCCGTCCGCGAAGGTGTAGACTCCGGCGAGGCCCGCGTAGACGAACAGCAGCAGGTAGAAGAAAGTTGGGCTCAGGTAGCCGAAGACGACGGACGCGAGGCCGACGGCGAGTCCACCGGGCCCGAGGGCGTCGACGCCGTAGCCCGCTACGAGGCCGACGACGACGCCGCCGAGAAGCACCTGGTGCCTCCGCCACACCAGCCACCAGACCGAGTCCTCGGCTGTCTCGACGGGGTCCACTGACATTACCAAAGACAAACTGACCCGAGATATATATCTTGTTGACGCCGTCTCCCGGCTTAAACGCAGGCTCCGGACGACCGGCTTTAGCGCCGCAGGCCTTCTATGCGGTTGAGAAGAAATATATGACCTCCTGCTTTAGGGTGCTCCATGGAATGGTTCCCGACCTTCGAGTGGTTCGAGGAGTACCGTGACTCGCTAGCTTCGAACAGGCGGTTCCTCGATCGCTCCGAGGGATGGGGTGGCGGCTTCGACGGCGACTTCGTGTTCCAGGTCAACCGGGTGCCGACCAACCGGCACACGCTGTCGGAGTTCCCCGACGACCTCCTGTTGCTCGAGTCGATGCCCGACTGGATATGGGACGATGTCCCCGACGACGTCGAACGCGACGTCAAGGAGCAAGCCGCGGACTCGCCGGTGTACGAGGTCTTCGACATAGTCGAGGACGAGACGAGGGAGCGTCTGCCCGAAGAGCTACGTGAGGTGCTCGAGGAAGCCGAGGAGCTCTTCGACTCCGACCCCACGTACGACGAGGTGCCGGACGAACTGTCCGACAGGCTGCGCGAGCACCTGCCCGTCCACCTCGAGAACCTCCTTGGTCAGCTAGAGGAATACGTCACGGACGACCACAAGGTGTTCGCGTACATGGGTTTCGAGGACGGCAGGCCCGTGGAGATAGACATGCTGGGCTCGGCCGACGAACGCGACGTCGGCTTCGTTCTCAAGGGCCCGTACGGCTTCTGGCGCGAGTTCGTCGACGGCGACGACGACATCGTAGACACCGTTCTCGCCGGCGACCTACATCCGGTAGGCGACATGGCGCTACTGCTCGAGTACACCGACGCCTTCCTCGAGATGGGGGAGACGGCCCAGCGGGTCGAGACGCGGTACATCTTCTAGCTCCCTCGTGGAACCGCCGCAGTCCGGTTCCACGCGGTCCGCCGGCCGGTGCATAGCCGGACGACGTCGACGCGTGACCTCGGCCTGGCGACCGGACACGAGACGCTGCCGCGGGGTACGGGTGCTCGCCGGCCACGCGGAAAAGTTAAGCCGGGTCGAACGTTAGACACGGCAGAGAGATGCCGAGACGAAGCCTCATCGCCGTCGCGACGACGTACGCGTTCGCCGTCGGTACGGCCATCGCCCAGGAGGACGAGCTATCACAGGAGATATGCGACAACCAGCTCGTGGTCGCGATGGACAACCTCATAACTCTGCTCGCCGCCGTAGGGCCCGTGATAGGCGCGCTCGTCGCGATGGCCTCGATGCTCGTCTTGACGTACACGCAGAACCCACGGAAGAAGAAGAAGTGGACGAAGACGCGCAACGACGCCATAAAGTACGGAGTAGGCATCCTGTTCGTCGGAGCCATAATGAACCTCCTTATACAGGTCACGAGCCCCGACATGGCGACTTGTATCGACGTCGTCGGCGTCTAGACCGCCGTGAACCTCGCGCGAGCGTCCGCCGTCGCCCTCGTTCTCGTCCTGGCGTCGACGGGAGTCGCCGCGCTACCGAGCGACCCCGTCGAACACCACGAGCGACCCGGTGAGTTCACGCCGCCAGACCGAGCCGACGAGATGAGGTCGCCGGCTTTGTGGGCGTACAGCGAAGTCGAGCGGGGACTCGACCCCGGCGACGTCGCCGGCTACCGTATGACTCCGCCGCCCGAGGTCGACGGATGGAACGCCGATGAACACGCGAGGTTCGACGACGGCGGAGAAACGGCGTCACACCACCCGCCAGGCGCCGAACTGTCCGACGGCGAGACGATACACGACGCCTACGTCGCGGTCTTCACCGTCACACCTAGCACGGTCGTCCACGAGTCCTCCGACGAAGAGTCTCTCTACGTGCCTCGCGACGGCCGGGTCCTGGCTGTCGTCGACTACTCCGTGGACTCCGACGTAGATTCGCACTCGGTGGAGACGGAGGTCGTCTCGGCGCAGTCCGACTCGGTCGGCGGAAACACGCCTTCGGTAGACTACGAGAGGCTGGCCAGCGGGAACCTCACGGTGAGATCCACGGTGACCGCCGAGCGAGACGGAGGCGAAGAAGAGACGCTCGTCGTCGACGACACGCTCGACGTCCGTCCGTACGACCTCTCGTCGGCGCCCCCGACCATGCTGACCGCCAACTTCCCCGACGGCGACCAAGGGGTCTTCGTACACCATAAGGGGCCGTGGGCGCGTCTCGTCTTCGCCGACGGAGCCTCCGTACAGTCGAGCTACCGTTTCTACGCCTCGCGGAACCCGCTCTGGGACGAGATGGAGTCGACCTCCGGCGACGCGTCCCCCGTGCATCCGCTGCAGGTCCACGCTTATCCGTCGAGCGAGGGGACGTTCGCCTACTCTCCCAACGGCAGCAGTCCGACTGTCGAGCGCACCGTGGGCAGATCACTTTCAGCACCAGAGCCCCCCGGGGACCCGGCGGTCGACGTCGTCGAAGGAGAGTACAACTCGACGGACGGAGTCAGCCTGCGTCTGCAGGAAGGGCTCTCCGCCGTCGAGATGCAGGGCGTGCTCGCGGGCTCCAGCGAGGAACCCAGGAGACAACCCGACGTCAAGGACGTGCTGGAGAGCGACCTCGAGATGTCGCTCGTCGAAAGGCGACCGGACTCCGTCGTCGTCGAGGTACGTCTCCTGGACGAGACAGGCCGGCCGATAGACACCAGGCGGGAGGATGAATCGCTGGTCGTGTCCGGCCGCGAAGTCGAAACTGGCGGCGACGGCCGCGCGACGGTGGAGACGTCGCGTCCGGAGGGCGTGATATGGGCGCGCTACGAACCCCGTGACTGGCGTCAGGCGAGCAGACCCCGCGAGGCCGACACCGCGACGCTCTCCGTCGAAGCAGACGCCACTTCTCCCGAGACGGTGGACGCGTTCCTGGGGTTCGCCGCTCTAATAGCGCCTTTCCTACTGCTGGTCTACATGCTGGACTCCATGCTCGGCCTGGGCGTCTGGCCGCCGTGGCGGCGTCTCTGACGTCCCCAGCCGACGGAGTTAACTACTTGCTGCTTCTGTAACGGAACACGCAGAATGGCGAACGAAGAGACGGCTTTCGTTGAAGGCATAATAAACGCGGCACGCGAGGTTCTCGCGGACGGTTCGGATGCGTTACACGACTCCGTACAGGATATGCTGGAGCTCGCCGTCGTCGTCACGGTACGCACTCCGTCCCCAGAGTCGCGCGACGGCTTCTTCTTCGGGCAGCCGGCCAACGAGCCCTGGGTCTCCATACACGGTTACTACACCGACGCGGTCCTGCCCGTCACCGTCCTCATACTAGGTCTAGCGATAGCCATGATACTGTTCACGGGCATATTCGGTAGCTTCCTCTCAGGGTACGAGCGATCCCGCGCCAAACGCAGGCTGGTCGTGGCCTTCCTCTTCGTGCTAGCCTGGTGGGGTGTGGGTGCGTTCGTCCTGCGTTTCGTCGACGCTCTCGCGACCCTGATAGCCCCCGAACCCTCCGTCGTCGCGGAGACGTTACGGGACACCATGACTGTCGAAGGACAAGGTACCGTGACCACCGCCTTGCTTTCGCTGCTCGAAGCCTCGGTCGTCGTTTCCCTCGTCGCGTGGTTCTTCGTCCGATGGATAGGTATCTACGCCCTGATGCTCGCCATGCCCATCGGCGTCGCCTTCTGGATCGTCGACGTCGGACCGTTCGCGTACCTCTCCGCGCTAATCGAGGAGCTCATAGCCAAGTTCGTACCCCTGGCGTTCATCGCGGTGCCCGCGGCTGTGGTTTTCCGCGTGGCCGAACTGCTGTTCGCGAGCTTCGACCCTACGGCGGAGTTCGGCTCTGGCGTAGGTCCGTTCTTGTTCGCGCTCGGTTTCCCGCTGACTGTCTTAGTCGTCTCTTACTACGTCTTCTTCAAGCTACCCAGCTTCAGGGGCCTTCTACGCAATCAGTCGGCTGCGTCGGGGTTTCCGGCGGAGAGACGTACCGTGGAGAAAGGCCGTGGAGAAGAGCCGACCGCTTTCGAGGGCGGGCGCGAGAGCCTTTACAAGGGACGCGACACCCCTGGGGCTGATGCAATGGAACGCAGCCGAATAGGCCGTGAGACCGACGTGACCACGCCGGCAGTCGCTAGACCGCGTCCAAACAGGACTTACGAGGCGGGCGACGGCGGGACGGACCGAGTCCCCGGCTGGATGTCGAGGTCGCGTAGAAAGGTATCCGAACTCGGGAGGTGGACGTGATGGCGTCGAGCGACCCGACACGTCGCGTGCCCAAGAAGCTAGGGAAGAGCGACGAGTTCTGGCGCGGTTACACGCTCGACGACCTCCTGGTCGGCGGGACGCCCTTCATGCTCGCCGTGCTGCTGACGGCCTACGTCCTCCCCGCCAACCTCCGCAACCTGGGCTACGCACTGGCGGCCGTCGGTCTCGTCCTCGGCGCTTTAGCGGTCTACGCAACACCCGACTATATGACTGCTAGCGAGTGGGTCTCGACTTACGCACACTACCTGCATCGACCGAAGGAGGTAGCTCACGTACGTTACGACTTCGACTCCCGACGCGAACAGCTCGACCTACCTGAATCGGGCTTCCACGAACTCGACGAGAGGACGCAGGATCTCACCGACGTCGAACGCGTCCACGTCGACCACGACAGCGTAGAGCGCGTCGACGGCGCCTACGTCGGCGCTGTACGCGTCGAACCCGCGAACATGGCGCTCGCCACCGACAGGCGCTGGCGTGACAACGTCTCCGCATTCGCCGACTTCTTCAACAACTCCGTCGAGTGGAGCGTACAGCTTTACTCTACCACCGCGGAGTTCCCGGTCGACGAGTACCTGCGGAGACGCGAGCGCAGACTCGAGGACGACGACGTAGCCGGCAACCCCATCTTCCGCCGTCTCGTGGAGGAGTGGCTCGACTGGTACCCGCGCGAGCTCGAGGCCCGCGGAACCAACATGCGCGAGCACTACGTCGTCGTCCCGGTCAGGCGTGACGAGGTGGCGGGAGCGGACGACGGCGACGGCCTAGCCGGCGCTCTCGCCGACCTGCCTCTCGTCGGCGGGGTCTTCGCCGCGCTCTCGTCTGGAGAACGCCTGACGGAGGACGAAATACGGGCCAGGGCGTTGACCGAACTAGACGAACGCCTACGCATGGTCGAGAACGAGGGGATACGGAACCTCGACGGATGCCGAGCCCACAGGGTCGACTCCGACGACCTCGTGCGTCTAATCTCGGAGTTCTGGGAGGGCGAGCCCGCCGAGCACGTCGGTGCCGGCGGCGCGCGTAGAAACCCGGTGGTCGCTGGCGATTACGACCTCGAACGACAACGCGAGGCCGAAGACGGCGGCCGCGTGGAGGTCGACGAAGAACCGACAGAGGACACCTCCCTGCTACGGTCTGTGTTCGGCGGCGGGGAAACCCAGGGCGGCGTGGTCACGGACGACGTCGCTGAGACCCACAAGGCTCTCGTCGCGCCCTCCGAAGCCGTCTTCGAGCGCGACGCCGCCAAGCTAGGCGAACGGTGGACAAAGACGATGTGGGCGGAGGGCTACCCCGACCAGCCCGTCGACGGCTTCCTCGAACGTCTTTTCACGGAACCCGGCGTCGAGACCGACGTCTCGATACACGTCGAACCCCGCGACACGAGGCGGGCGCAGCACGAACTCAAGGACCGCGTCGGAACCCTCGAGGCGGAGTACGAGCGCAAGCGCGAGCGCCGGGACGTCGACGCGCGAGGCGTCCAGAAGGACCTCGAGGACGCAGAGGAGATGTACGACGTCGTCCGGAACACGCCGACGGAGGTCTTCGACGTATCGACCTACGTCACCGTTCGGGAGGACACGCGCGAGGCGCTCGAATCCGCGGCTAGCGAGGTAAGAGCCGGTCTCCGCCGTGCACCGGCCAACATACGGCCCGTGACCGCGTCACGCCGCCAGGACCTGGCCGCGCGCTCGACGAGCCCCGTAGCGTACGACCACCTCAACAAGAAGGCCGCGATGATGGGCGGCGCAGTCGGCGCTACGTTCCCGTTCAGCTCGTCGACTCTCGTGGAACCCGGTGGCGTCGAGTACGGCGTCCACGCGTTCAACGGCTCACCAGTCATCGTCGACAGGTTCGATCGCGAGACGGGGTACAACGCCCTCGTAATCGGCAACATAGGTTCGGGTAAGTCGTTCTCGACCAAGCTAAACCTGACGCGCATGCTCGCGCAGGACGAGGACGCTGTCGTCGTCATGCTCGACCCGCTCAAGGGCTTCGTCGGCGTCAACCGCGCCCTCGGAGGCGAACGCGTCGTCGTCGGCGGCAACGTGGGGCTCAACCCGCTCGAGATACGTGAGACCCCTGAGGAGGTGCTCGAGCGGACTGGCGGCGAGCTAGACCCGTTCGGCGCGAAACTCAAGGACGTGATGTCGTTCTTCGACTCGTACTTCGAGTCCCGGGGCGACCCGCTCGGCGAACGACGCGGGACACTCGAAAGCGCAGTCAAGCGAGCGTACAGCGACGCGGGGATACGCCGTGATCCCGCGACACACGGTAACGACAGCCCGCTCGTCACCGACGTGATCGATGTCTTGAGCGATATGGCAGAGAACCCCGACGAGTACGCGATTTCGGAGTCCGACGAGGAGCGCAGGAAGATAGAGACGAACGCCTCCGAACTCCTCATCGGAATGGAGCCTTTCACGGAGGGCGGCGAGTTCGAGAACCTGTCGACCGAGACCGAGATAGACATAACGGGTTCGAAGGTCGTCTACCTCGACCTACAGCAACAGGAGACGCGGGCCGGCACCGGGCTGATGATGCAGCTGCTGTTCAACTCCGTGTACGAGCGCGCGAAGGAGGAGACGGACAAGAGAGTCGTATTCGCCATCGACGAGGCGCGTTACATCATGAAAGACAGCGCCAACCTTTCTTTCCTCGAGCAAGCCGTCCGCCACAGCCGTCACTACGACCTCTCGATACAGTTCATTACGCAGACGATCGACGAGTTCTTCGCTCAAGACGAGAGCGAGGCGATCGCCGACAACTGCAGCATAAAGCTGCTACACAGGGTGGAGGGCATGGACGAGGAGCTCGCCGACGAGCTCGACCTGACGCCGCGCCAGATGGAGTTCGTGCGCTCCGCGATGCCCGGCGACGAGGCCGCGGGCTACAGCGAGGCGCTCCTCGGCGTCGCTGGAGAGGGGTGGTATCCGTTGCACGTACGTGCCAACGACCTCGAGCGCGCGGTCGTGGACTTCGATCCCGACGAGGGCTCGCTCGAAGCTCTGATGTCGGGGGCCGAGGGAGATGGGGGTTCGCCGGGTTCGACAAGGGGAAGATAGATAAACCGAGGACTTGAAGCCCAGTCAAGATGGAGAGGAACGAGGTCATCGCGGTGACGTTGCTGGCTCTCGGAGTGCTCGCGATAGCCAACCCCGTTTACACAGGCGTGACCGAGAACGCCGAAGGCGACCTCTTGGTCACCGCGTCCTCCGTGGACGTCGACTCGCTCGAGTTCGCTGACATGGCCGAACAACTGCCGAGCCTCCAGTACATACCCGACCTGGTACCCGTCAGGTACGAGCAGCTTACGGAGGAAGACCGCGAGATAGTCGACGAGGCGCTAGGAGACGGCTACCAGGCCGACTCGGACGAACAGGACGAACTCACGGAGTTCCTGGAGCGCGCCCTCGTAATCATTCAGGATGGAACGATGTATCAGGCGTCAGTCGACGAGGAGTCCGGCACCGTAGAGTACATGGACGTCTCCGACCAGGTCGTCGTCGTCGACCGTGACAACAGGACGGAGGCCGAGGAGGAGGCGCTGTCCGGGGCTCTCGAGAACGACTCCGCGGCCGTAGAAGGCAACGCGACCACACTGCTGGGTTACGACTACGTCCGCGACGGCGAAGACTACCTCGCGCTCGATTTCGACGAAGGCGACAACGAGACGACTCTGTCCGTCGAACGAGAGTCGCTCGACGACGTCTTGCTCTCGGTCGAAGGCGTCGGCGAACTCGACGACGTGCCCTCGTCCGTCCGTGACGACGTCGAGACCGCGATAGGAGGCGAGGAGGTGCGCGTCGACCCGGACATGTCCTCGAACCTCGAACGCGTGCGCCTCATACGCCACGACGGCGAGTACTACCAGGTCGCCGCGGAACAGAGCGAGCCGTTGGCGACCGAGGTCCTCGGGCCCGCGAACTACGTCGGCATGGCCGCCGGCCTCTTGCTCATCGTAGCGTCCGGTCTGTACGCCCGCAGGGTCTACAGGGAAGCAAGCTGACGCGGCCGGGCTACCCGCGGGCTATCCTGGCGAGCAACGCCTCGAGCTGGATCCGCTCGTCGGCACCCGTCGAAATACGGTAGTCGGTCTCACCTAGCTCGTCCATGAGCCCGACCTGGACGGCCGCCGAGACGTCGACTTCGAGCGCCGCCCTGTGCATCTGGTCGACGAGGTCGCCGCCCGAGATGCCCTCGTCCTCCAGCAGCCTCCTGAGTTCGGAGACCGCGGGCTGGAACTCGCCTTCGAGCGCGAGATCGAGCATCTCTTGTATCTCCTCGGGGCGTGCCGTCGACGTCGTAGAGTAGACGCGTTGTTCGTCGACGACTTCGCCGGCGGCCGCCGCAGCCTGTAGCGCGTTTACGGCGCGTCGGACGTCTCCGCCAGCGACGTACGCGAGAGCGCCGAGGCCGTCGTCGGTGACCTCGACGTCTTCCTCCCGGGCTATGTATCGCAGGCGCTCCATCAGGGGTTCGTCGTCGACGGCGGTGAACCGGTAGACGGTGCACCGCGACTGGATGGGGTCGATGATGTTGGAGCTGTAGTTGCACGACAGCACGAACCTACACGTGTTGGTGTACATCTCCATCGTCCGGCGTAGCGCGGGCTGTGCGTCCCGGGTGAGCGAGTCGGCTTCGTCGAGGAAAATCAGCTTGTAGTCGGCGTCTCCGACGGGCGCGGCGCGCGCGAAGCTCTTTATCTTGTCGCGGACGACGTCTATACCGCGTTCGTCGCTCGCGTTCAGCTCCGTGAAGTTGTCCCTCCAGCCTTCGCCGTAGAGCCCGCGAGCGAGGGCGTGCGCACACGTCGTCTTGCCGACTCCCGCGGGCCCCGCGAACAATAGGTTGGGGACGTTGCCGGTGTCGACGTACGACTGCAGTCGCTCGGTTATCTCGTCCTGTCCCACGACGTCGTCGAGCGACTGCGGCCGGTACCTCTCCACCCAGATGTCGTCTATGGTTACTCCTCCCGTCGAACGATGTGGTTCCCGGGACTTATGGCTAACTAGTTTTGCGGCGCCGAGGTTTCGTCTGCCGCGCCCGGCGTAGGCTACCTTCGTTCGGGCGGCGCCGTCGACTCCAGCATCTCGACGAGGTGCTCTATCGTGACGCTCTCGACGTCTATGTCGAGGGAACGCAGCCAGTCGCGCGTGTACTCCTCGCCGCTCGGGGTCATGCAGTATCCCGTCTCGTCCTCTATGCGCACCGTCGTGATGAAGCCCTGGTTTATCAGGCTCTCGACTATCGAGTCGAGCGCCTCGTCGTCTATCTCGAGCCCCTCCTCCAGCGACGTGTGTTTCACGCAGACGAGCTTGTCCGACACTAGAGGTAGGGTAACCACGCCGAGGCATAAGGATGTCGAAAGACGCCTCGCATGGACGGGTGTTCGGCCGCCAGCGGTGACGAGCAGACCACCAAAGAGAAAGCTTACGAACCAGTCACCACAATCGACGGCCGAGAGATGACCGAGGGAGACGAAGTCAGCGAGCGATACGACCCACGCGAGGTCGAGAGAAAGGTTAGACGTCGCTGGCGCGAGACCGACGCCTACGAGCGGACGAAGCAGGCGCACGACGACGACCCCGACCTGTACTTCCTCGACGGACCACCGTACACGAGCGGGCAGATGCATCTCGGCACCGCGTGGAACAAGACCCTGAAGGACTGCGTCGTGCGGTACAAGCGGATGCAGGGTTTCGACGTCCACGACCAGCCGGGGTACGACATGCACGGCCTCCCCATCGAGGTCAAGGTCGAAGAGAAGCTCGGCTTCGAGTCGAAGAGCGAGATAGAGGAGTACGGCGTCGGCTCGTTCGTCGAGGACTGCAAGGAGTTCGCTCTCGACAACCTCGAGGCGATGAACGACGACTTCCGGTCGATGGGCGTCTGGATGGACTGGGACCGGCCTTACAGGACGCTCGACCCCAGCTACATGGAGGGCGCGTGGTGGGCGTTCCAGCGTGCGTTCGAACGCGGCCTCGTCGAACGCGGAAAACGCGTCATCAACCAGTGCCCGAGGTGCGAGACGGCTATCGCGGACACCGAGGTCGAGTACGACGAGATAGAGAGCCCGAGCATCTACGTCGAGTTCCCTCTCGAGGACGACGAAGACGAAGCTTCGCTCGTCATCTGGACGACGACACCCTGGACGATACCCGCCAACCTCTACGTCGCAGTCGACTCCGAATTAGAGTACGCGAAGGTGGAGGCGACGCGCGACGGAGACACCGACGTCCTCGTCGTCGCCTCGGACTGTCTCGACGACGTGCTCCGCGAAGGCAGGTACGAGGACTACGAGGTGCTCGACGAGTTCACGGGCGAGGACCTCGTGGGCGCCCGGTACAGGCATCCGCTCGCCGACCGCGTTCCCAGCCAGGAGCGCTTGGACGCCGAAGACGGAGTCCACGAGGTCCACGCGACGGAGTTCGTGTCGGCCGAGCGCACGGGGTTGGTCCACGCTGCACCCGGACACGGTGTGGACGACTTCGAGTACGCCGAGGACACCGAGATACCCGTCTTCTCGCCCGTCGACACCAAGGGTGTCTACACCGACGAAGCCGGCGACTACGCCGGCGAGTTCGTGCGCGACGCCAACCCCAGGGTGATAGACGACCTGCGGGACGCAGGCCTTCTCGTCGCCGAGGACACCACCCGGCACCGGTACGGCCACTGCTGGCGGTGCGACACGCCCATCGTCTTCGTCGCCACCGACCAGTGGTTCGTCACCGTCACCGACGTCAAGGACCG
>JBKGYY010000024.1:0-15768 GCA_046545855.1 Halobacteriales archaeon
CCGAACAAAGTGCCCGCGACCTCGGTCTCGTCGTCTCCCTGACGCGTCCGCACGGTTATCAGCGACACGAAGTCCTCGGTGTGACCCGTCCGGCTCTCCGTGACGCGGACTCCCCGGTCCTCCGTGATAGCCGGCGCGTTCACGTAGTTCACGGGGTCGTCGAGAATCGGCTCCAGGAAGCCCTTCTGGACCGCCACCGTGAGAGGCTCGACGTCCTCGTCGGCTATCTCGCCGCTGAACTCCACCTCTATCTCGTCGACGTTCTTCTCGCCGACCTGCACGGCGAGACGCCCGAGCGTCTCCGCTAGCTCGACGTAAGGCTGTATGCGTTCGTCGCCCGCCGCCGGCGCGTTCAACGCCGTCTCCGCGACGCCGCCCTCGAGCACGTTTATTATCTGTATCGCGACGGTCTCCGCGACGTTCAACTGGGCTTTCTCGGTCGACGCCCCGAGATGCGGTGTCACGACGACGTCGTCCACGTGCAGCAGGAGGTTGTCGTCCTCCGGCGGTTCGCTCTCGAAGACGTCGAACGCCGCACCGGCTATCTCTCCGTCCTCGACGGCGCGTGCGACGGCTTCCTCGTCGACGACTCCGCCGCGGGAAGCGTGGACGAGCCTCGCGTTGGACTTCATCCGTCCGACCTCGTCGTCGGAAATCATGTGACGGGTGTCGTCCGTCAGAGGCGTGTGGACGCTCACGAAGTCCGCCGTCGACAGCACGTCTTCTAGCTCGAGGAGGTCGGCGCCCAGGTCCTCGGCGCGGCTCTCGCTCACGTACGGGTCGAACGCCACGACGTCCATTCCGAGCGCCGCGCCGCGCCGCGCTACCTCTCCACCTATTCGACCGAGGCCCAGCACCCCGAGCGTCTTGTCCTTGGCTTCGACGCCGACGAAGTCGCTCTTCCTCCACTCGCCGCGCTTGAGCGACGCGTTCGCCTGCGGGACGTTCCGTGAGAGAGAAAACATGAGCGCGAGCGCGTGCTCCGCCGCCGCCACTGTGTTGCCCTGCGGAGCGTTGGCCACGATGACGCCCTTGCGGGTCGCCGCGTCTATGTCGATGTTGTCGACTCCGACTCCCGCGCGGCCGACGATACGGAGGTCGTCTGCGGCGTCCACGACCTCCGCGGTGACCTCCGTCCCGCTGCGCACGACGAGCGCCTCGTAGCCCGCTATCCGGTCGACGAGTTCGTCGTGCGACAGCTCGGTCTCGACGTCGACGGCATAGCCAGCGTCCCTCAGACGTTCGAGACCTCTCTCGGAGATCGGGTCCGTGACGAGCACCTTCGGCATGGTAGCCGGTATACCGGGTCGGTCCTTATCGGTTTGGGTTTGGACACGTAAGACGTTAGAGGGCGCACCTCGAACCTACGTCAGAGGATGTACGACCACTATCTCTTCGACCTCGACGGCGTCATCGTCGACGTCGAGGAGAGCTACCGACGCAGGGTGTTCGACGCAGTCGCCGAAGTCCTCGACACCAGCTACAACGACCGACAGATAGAACGACTTTGGCACGGCGTCGGCGCCGACACCCGGGAGGAGATAATTCGGTCGTGGGGCGACGACCCCGAGGAGTTCTGGCGTGTCTTCGACGCAGTCGACGACCCCGCGCGTCGCATCGAGCACACCTACGCCTACGACGACGCCGAGGTGCTCTACGACGTACCCGGCCCCGTCGGCGTAGTCACGCACTCACCCCCCGAGCTAGCGTGGCCGGCGTTAGAGGTCGCGGGCATCGACGACGCAGTAGACGAGGTCGTCTGCTGCGACCCCGAGACCGGGTACAAGCCCGACCCCCGTCCGATAGAGCTATGCATGGAGGGCATCGGCGCGTCCGAAGACACCCTGATGGTCGGCGACAGCGCGTGCGACGTCCGGGGCGCGTGGAACGCCGGCATCGACGCCGGACACGTCGACCGCGTAGGCAGCGCCGTCGAAGCCGACCACCGGGTGACCGACCTGTTCGACCTCCCGGGTGTAGCCTGAATGCCTACGGAGAGCGAATCCGTCGAACGCGGCTACCTCGAGGGACCCGTCGACCTCCGTGAGACCATGGAGTCCGGACAGGTGTTCAGGTGGCGGCGTACGTCCGAAAGACCCGTCGAGTACACGCTCGTATACCGGGGTGAAGGCCTGATCCTGCGTCAACGCGACGGAGGCGTCGAGTACGAGTCCACGGGTCTATCCCGGGACGAAGTACGAAGCTTCCTCGGCCTCGACGTCTCGCTCCCGGAGATAGAGAGCGAGATAGAGTTCGACGAACGGGTACGACGCGCCCGCGACGCCTACCCCGGGTTACGCGTCGTCGACGACGAGTTCTTCCCGTGTCTCGTGTCGTTCGTCGTGAGCGCGAACAACCGAATACCCCGCATCCACGATCTCGTGCTCGCGCTCGCCGAAGCCTACGGAACCGAGGTACCGGGCTTCGGTCACTCTTTCCCGTCGGCGGAACGCCTTGCGAACGCGACCGAGACGGAGCTACGTGACCTGGGTCTCGGCTACCGCGCGCCCTACGTCCTGGAGTCCGCGCGCATGATAGCCGACGGAGAGTTCGACGTCGAGTCGGTCCGCAGTCTCGACTACCACGACGCACACGAGGAGCTCCAGCGTCTCGTCGGAGTCGGCCCCAAGGTCGCGGACTGTGTCATGCTGTTCTCTCTCGACTATCCGATGGCCGTCCCCCTCGACACGTGGATGGAGAAGACGATGGAGCGACACTACCCCGACCTCGTGGGCTCGAACTACCGCGAGACCACGGACGCCTTCCGCGAGAGGTTCGGCCGGTACTCCGGCTACGCACAGAACTACCTGTTCCACTACATCAGGCGTGGCGAAGGCCGGCCTTCAGACAGTAGATAGGGCGACGACGGCGTGAACGCGTCTACCCGAAGCCCGTCCACCGGGCGGCGGCGTCGCCTTGCTCGTAGTCGTTCTCCCACGTGAGACTTACTTCGTCCCGCGAGGTGTCCCGGGGTACCTCGAAAACCATCCATCCCTCCACGGTCGTTCCGTCGCTGAACCTGCGGGGGACGTATCCGTCCACGACGGCTTCGTCCTCGACGGCTTCGCTGTCGTCTCCTCTCACCTGCACCGTGAACTCCTCGTAGGTAGGCATGTCCCTCCGTCGACCGCTCTCGTTCGTGGCGCGGACTCGAACGTGTGCCCACCTCGTCAGGTACTCTCCCGTCGCGCGTTGTCTTATCGCGTCGTCGTCGTGGTACCGGTACCTGCTTCTCACGTCGACCTCCGTCGCCTCGAGGGTGACGCCTTCCGGCGTCGTGTAGAAGCCGTCGGGCTCCAGCTCCGGCCTGGTAGCCACTACCTCTACCTCCTCGTCGTACTCCGGGAGAACGTACTCGAACGCGTCCAGGTAAGCTATGTCGTAGAGCTGGCTCTCGTGCACCACGGTCTCGCCAGCGGGTATCTCTATACTGATGTCACGGAACTGCCAGTCCCCCCACGCGTAACGCCAGCGTGCCTCCGTGCTGAACACTCCTTCGGCGTCACCGGTGTT
Source organism: Halobacteriales archaeon (assembly GCA_046545855.1). Taxonomy (GTDB): domain Archaea; phylum Halobacteriota; class Halobacteria; order Halobacteriales; family Halorutilaceae; genus JAQZDA01. The sequence goes on from JBKGYY010000024.1 coordinate 3,514, forward strand.
CTCGACCTCTATCTCGACGCGGAAGCCCTCGTTGAGGACGACTTCGGAGGGCGCCGACATGCTGACGAGTTCGATTTCGGCCTCTCCTTCGTCGACGTCTGTCTCGTTGCCATCGGTGTCGTTGCCGTCGGTGTCGTTGTCGTCCGTGTCGTTGTCCGCTGGGTCGGTGTCGTTGTCCCCGGGTTCTTCGTCGGGCGGGTTCAGGCATCCCGCTACGCCCGTCGAGAGCGCGAGGCCGGAGGCGGCGACGAACCTCCTTCTACTGTGCATATTTCAGGTTTCGGTCTATCGCATCTTTAACTTGACGCACACGGTACGCAGTCTGCTAGCAGGACGTGCTAGTAGACGGCTTACTTACCGGGCTATCTCGCGCCCGCCGGCCGCACAGCCACGTCCCGGGCTACGTCTCAGGGGCCCTAGCCGTCGTCACGACGGCGTCGTCGTCAACGTAGTCCGAACCCATCACGACGCTGTCGACGTCCCTCCAGCCAGCGGCCTCGAACATCCGGTCCGCCTCTTCGACCGAGTAGAACAGCATGACGCGGTCGGCGAGCCAGCCGAGCACGCGGTTCGACGGCCGACGGGGGCCGACGACGAGGACGCGGCCGCCCGGGCGCGCCACCCGACGTAGCTCCTCGAGCGTCTCCACCGGACGAGGCCAGTACTCTATCGAGCCCGAAGACCAGACCACGTCGAACTCGTCGTCGGGGAACGGCATCCGCTCGGCGTCGCCGAGAACGAGTTCGACGTCGTCTAGCTCGGATTTCGTGCGAGCCACACGTATCTGGTGGGCGCTCTGGTCGAGGCCGACGACGTCGTCCGTGCGCTCGAGCAAGCCGAGGGTGCCGAAACCCGTGCCGCATCCGACATCGAGCGCGCGTTCCCCCTCTCGAACGTCGAGCAGTTCGACGCAGTCGGCGCGCATCTCCTCGTTCCAGAACACGGGGTTGACGCGGTCGTAGAAACGCGAGAGGAAGCGGTAGAACCACCTGGCGCGGCGTTTGTCGTCGAGCAATCCCATCGAACCCGCTTGGAGGCGTCACGCCGTAACTCCTTCGACGTCGGCGTGCGAAGTCTCGACTCGTGCGTCGTGCCGAACCACAGCGTCAACCCAAAGACGTCGGTTACGGGCCGACAACGAAGGATTTAACCCCGGTATCTCTCCAGGTATAGCCATGGGATTCAAGGTATCAATCGTGGGTGCCGGCGGCACGGTCGGCGCCATGGCAGGCTACAACATAGCGCTCCAGGGCTTCGCCGACGAGATAGCGTACGTCGACATAGCCGAGGACCCCGCTGTCGGTCAGGCGCACGACACGCTCCACGGAGTCGCCTACGACAGCCACACCGACGTCTACTATGCCGACTACGACGGCGTCGAGGGAAGCGATGTCGTCGTCATCACCGCGGGCAAGCCACGCGAGCCAGGCATGACGCGTCTCGACCTGGCGGACGCCAACCGCCCGATAATAGAGGACATAGTCGGTAACGTCGACGAACACGCGCCCGACAGCATAACCGTTCTCACGAGCAACCCGATGGACGTACTCAACTACCACCTGTACGACTCGTGCGACAGGGACCGCAGCCAGGTCATCGGCTTCGCAGGCAGGCTCGACAGCGCGCGGTTCCGGTACGCCGTCGCCGACAGGTTCGACGTGCCGGCGACCAACGTCGACGCCACGATCATAGGCGAGCACGGCGACAGCCAGGTACCTGTGTTCTCGAAGGTCCGCGTCGAAGGCAGGGACCCGGAGTTCGACGCCGACGAACGCGAAGCGATACGTGAGACGCTCAAGCAGAGCGCGATGAACGTAATCGAGAAGAAAGGAGCGACGGAGTTCGGCCCCGGCCGCGGCGTCGCTCACACCGTCGAAGCAATCGCGAACGACACCCGCGAGGTCATCCCGTCGAGCCTCGTGCTCCAGGGAGAGTACGGACACGACGACGTGTCTATAGGCGTGCCCGCGCGCATCGGCGAGGACGGCGCCGAGGTCGTGGAGTGGGAGCTAGACGACCGCGAGCAGGAGATGTTCGACGAGAGCGCCGAGAAGCTACACGACCTCCAGCACTGAGGCGGTCCGAGGACTCTATCCCTAACCAGGACCGAGTCTCGGTTCCCTCTATCGAGGCTCCGCTTGGCTTCCGCCCGCCGCTCTCAATCGCCGCTTGAACCCTCTCTTTTCTCGCGCGACACGGCTTCGGCCACCTCCTTCGGGAACTCCTCGGTGACGTTCGAGAGAGCGCGTTCGGCGTCCTCCTGCACCTCTTCGACCGAGTCCTCGAGGGCCGTGAGTATCCTAGGCACGTGTTCCCTCAGTCGCTCTGGCTCGTGCTCCGAAACCTCGCTGACGAAGTGCGAGGCGTACCGCCGGAGGTCGCGGTAGTCGTCGACGAGCAGCTCGCCGAACTCGTCGACCTCTTCGGCGACGCGCTCGGGGTAGGTCTCGACCGCAGTCCGTATGGCGTTCTCGGCCTGGCCGCGGACCGACTCGTCGTCGCTCTCGAGCATCTGGAGCACCACGAGGTCCGACACGCCGAAGTCGCCGTCGAGAGCCTCCGGTGCCTTCACGGCGGTCTCCCCCCCACCTGCCGGCTCCTTCTTCTCGGAGTCGTCCGTCTCGGCTGGTTCTTCGTCCCCGCTTCCTTCTCCGTCTAGCTCCTCTCCGATCTCTCGTTCACCGCCGTCCTCGCCGTCCTCGCCGTCCTCGGTCGCTCCCGTGCGCTCCCGCACGGACTCCAGGGCGTCAGCCGCCGCCTCGCTCACCTCGCCGTCGTCCTCGTCCGCGGCTTCTTCGAGCGCCTCTATCGAGGCCTCTCCGCCGACCTCCGCGAGCGCTTGCGCGGCGGCTATCCGTTCCTGTCGTCCTCCGTCCTCCACGGCCTCGACGAGGCCTTTCTCGACGCGGGCGCGGGCGCTCGCCTCCATCTCGTCTATCTGGTCTATGAGCCGACGTCGCTCTCCGTCGTCCGCCGTCGTGACCGCGCGTATGACCTCGGGTACCTGGTCGTCGACGTCGGAGGCCGAGCTGGCGTCGTCGAGTCTGTCGAGCATGTCCTCGTCGAGGTCGTCGGCGTCGGATATCCTTCCGGCTATGTTGTCGAGTTCGTCTTTCGCCATTTTGTCTCCCCGGGGACCTACGGAGCGGTTCCCCATAAAGTCTGACGTATGTCAGACGAATGATAGGTACGTCAGACTCGTGACAGTTACGCGTCTCCACACCGGCAGAACGAGGGCTACGACAGACCCTCTTCGTCGAGCCTCCGGCGAGTACGCAGGTAGAGCCGAGCGCCCGACAGCGACACCAGGCCGCCGACCGCCAGGACGCCGAGCCCCCATCGCTCGCCCTCGAACGCCAGCACGAACAGCCCGACGACAGCCAAGACGGGACCGAGGTTCAACAGCAAGACGAGAGTCCAGAACCGCGTTCTCAGCTCCGCCTCTTCCATCGACCCGTAGACGCACCCGGGCTTCATCCGTCCTTCGATGGAACGCGCGACCCAAATGAAAACCAACTTATACGTTTTCGACAACTCTCCGATGATAAGCGATGTCCCAGGTCAGGCGCGACAGGATACTACGAGAGATAAAGCAGGCCGAGAGCGAAGCCGAAGACAAGATAAAGGAGGCGGAGGAACGCGCCGACGAGATACGCCGGGAAGCCCGGAGAGAGGCCCAGGAGAAGGTAGAGGAGGCCGAGACCGAGGCCGAGGAAAGACGGCAGGAGGTACTCGAACAAGCCGAGACCGAGGCCGAACAACGCCGCCAGGAGATACTCGAAGAAGCCGAGAGCGAGGCGGAAGACATGCGCGAGCGAGCACAGTCCAACCTCGACGAAGCCGCGGAACTCGTGCTCGAACACCTACGGGAGGCGGTGCATGCTCAGGCCTGAGCGTATGAGCAGGGCGTCGATAGCCGGCGCCAAACCCTACCTCGACGACGTAATCGAGGTACTCCACGACCTCAACCTAGTTCACGTCACCGACTACGACGGCCGCTGGGAGGGATTCGAGAACGGCGCGCCGCTCGAAGGCGGAGAGGAAACCAGCCAGCGTCTCGTCCAGGTCCGAGCCATGATGAACACCCTCGACGTCGAAGCCAACGACTACGACGAACTCGGCGGCGAGGGCCACAGCTTCGCTGGCGCGCGAGACGAGATGCACGACACGATAGAGCGAGTACGCCAGCAGGTGAACGAGCTAGACGACCGCAGGGCGGAGCTACGAGACGAACTCCGCTCCGTGCGAGAACGAAGACGGACCGTCGAACCGTTCGCCGAACTCGGCGTCGAATTCGACCTCCTCCGCGGCTACGACTCGATAGAGATAGCCACCGGCCGCACCTCCGACCCCGGGGAGATAGATAGCGCGCTCGAACGACACGATGGAGTCGACGCCTACGAGGTCATAGGCGACGAGGTAGTAGCAGTCGCGGCGTACGCAGACGAGGACTCCTTCGACGACGCGCTCGCCGGCGTCGACCTACAGGCGCTAGAGGTACCAGACGAACGAGGCGAACCCCAGGGGATATTAGACGAACTCGCTCGGCGTGAGGACGAACTCGAGAACGAGATATCCGACGTGGAAGACGAGATAGACGACGTCCGCGAGCGACACGGCGCTTACCTGATCGCCGCCGAGGAAGAGCTATCGATAGAGTCCCAGAAGACCGAGGCTCCGCTTCGGTTCGCGACGACGGCGAACTCGTTCTACGCCGAGGGATGGGTTCCCACCGATAGGCTCGAAGAGATAGTCGAGGCCCTCGAATCCGAGCTAGGTAGTCACGTCGAGGTCGAGGAGCTGGAGACGGTCGAGTACGACGAACACGGACACGCCGTCGAGCACACGGAGGAAGACGGCGAAGAAGCCGAGCACGAGGGATACGAGTCCCCGCCCGTCAAACAGGACAACCCGGGGGCTTCGAAACCGTTCGAGGTGCTCGTGAACACCGTCAACAGGCCGAAGTACACCGAGCTAGACCCGACTTTCGTCGTCTTCCTCACTTTCCCCGTCGCGTTCGGCTTCATGATAGGCGACATCGGCTACGGCCTGTTCTACGTGGCGATGGGCGCGGCCATCTACCGCTACGTCGACAGCGACGCCATGAAGGCGCTCGGCGCCATCGCCATATGGGCCGGCGTCTTCACCATCCTGTTCGGCTACCTCTACGACGACATGTTCGGCGTCCACCTGCACGACGTAGGCATCGACCTGCCGCTCAAGGGCGTCCTGAGCAAGGGGATAGAGGCCGCCGACGTCGCGCAGACGTGGCTCGTCGTCAGCATCCTGTTCGGGATACTTCACCTGAACGTGGCGTACGCCTTCGGCTTCGTCAACCACTACCGACACAGCCTCCGTCTCGCGACTCAGGAGTACCTGAGCTGGATGCTCATCATGAACGGTTTCTTCGCCTGGGTGTTGAGCACCCACGCGCCGGGCTTCAAGCCGTCGTTCCTCGTGGGTGAGTCGAGCGTCTTCGTCGAGAACTCGATGTTCTCGCTGGGCTTCGAGGGGCTGCCGGCTGAGGTAGGTCTAGCGGGCCTCGGTATCGCGGTGTTCGGAGCCGCGATAATGATAGCCGAGGAGAAGGTCGTCGGCGCCATCGAGCTACCCGCGCAGGCGTTCGGCCACGTGCTCTCGTACCTCAGGATCATGGCGGTGTTGCTCGCTAAAGGCGGCATGGCGTTCGTCGTCAACCTCCTGGTGTTCGGCGCGTACGAGGACAACGGTCACACGTCGTTCGGCCTCTACCAGAGTCCCGCGGACGTCGTCGCTTCGGGCGCTGGCGAAGCCGTGGCCTTCCCGGGCCTCGTCTGGCTCGCCGCCGACGGAGGCGCCGCCGTCCTCGTGCTCGCGGGACTCGCCGCCGTCCTCGTCTTCGTCGTGGGACACGTGCTCGTGCTGTTGCTCGGTATCACGGCGGCAGGCATACAGATGGTTCGTCTCGAGTACGTGGAGTTCTTCGGCAAGTTCTACGAGGGCGGCGGCCGTCCGTTCGAGGCTTTCGGCCGAGAGCGAAGTTACACCGAGGACGGCTGAGCCGTCTGCGCCGCCGGGCGAGAAGCCCGGGGTTACGACGGAGGCCTGGCGCCGGAAGCTTCGGCTTCTACCGACGTACGTTCCCGGGAGACGTGTCTCCAGCGCCTGTAACTCCGTCTCAGCCGAAGTCTTTGGGAAGTTTTATGGGTGCGGCGAGGCCGACTTTCAACCGTCACGGAAACGACAGAAAGGAGTCGAACTAACAATGCTCGAAGCACTCACAGACCCCGTACTGATGCAGGCCGCAGAAGGAATGACCGAGGAGGTAGCCGACATCCGTGGCGGCCACCTCGCGAACGTAGCCGCCGCCCTCGCCGTAGGCCTCGCCGCGCTCGGCGCAGGCCTCGCGGAGAAAGGAATAGGAGCCGCCGCAGTCGGCGCGATGGCCGAGGACCCAAGCATGTTCGGCCGCGGACTCCTGATGACCGTGCTACCCGAGACGCTGGTGATATTCGCCATCGTCGTGATCTTCCTGGTGTAAGCGCACCCGCAGACCAAAGATGGGACTGGACACGGTCGTAGACGACATAACAGACGAGGCCGAAGCCGAGGCCGAACGCATAGTTCAAGAGGCCGAGAGCGACGCCGAGGAGACGCTCTCCGAAGCAGAGAGCGACGCCGAGGGAGCTCGCGAGCGAGCCGTCGAGCGAGCCGAGAGAGAGGCCGAGGAAGTCGTCGAACAGGCGGTGTCGGGCGCCAGGCTCGACGCACGCAAGCTCGAATCGGAGACCAAGAAGGAACTGCTCGACGAGCTACGCGCCGAGGTAGAGGACAGAGTCGCGGCGCTCGAAGACGGCCGCGAGGAACTCACGGAAGCGTTGCTCTCCGCCGCAGTCGACGAACTCGGTGGCTCCGGAGTCGTCCACCACGCCGAGGGAGACGACGACCTCGTCGCGGGACTCGTGGACGACTTCGACGGCTACGAGGTCGGAGGAGAGGTAGACGTGCTCGGAGGCGTCGTAGTAGAGGCCGAGGACGGAGACGTACGCGTCGACAACAGCTTCGACTCCGTGCTCGAGCGAACGTGGAACGACGGCCTCCGGGAGTTCAGCTCGGCGCTCCTGGAGGAAGGATGAACGCGAGACCCGCAGCCAACGAAATCGACTCGGGTAGCTCTAACTTCGAGTACGTCTGCACGCGAGTCAGAGCGAGGAAGGCGAAGCTGTTCGACGAAGACGACTACAGGAAGCTGGTGCGGATGAGCCCGAACGAGATAGCGCGGTACATGGAGGAGAACGGCTACGACCGCGAGATAAACCGACTCGGCGCCCGGCACTCGGGAGTCGACCTCATCGAGTACGCGCTGTACGACAGCATGGCGCGTACCTTCCACGACATAGTGGGCTGGTCCGAGGGCCCGCTTCGGTCGCTCGTCGTCGACTACCTCAGGAAGTACGACGCCTGGAACGTCAAGACGGTTCTCCGGGGCGTCTACACCGACGCGACCGAGGAAGAGATACGGGCCGACCTGATTCCAGCCGGCGAGTTGTCGGAGGAAGACCTCGACGGAGCAGTCGCCGCGGACTCCGTAGACTCCGCCGTCGAAGCCCTCGGCGACACGTACTTCTCGCGAGCGCTCGACGGAGCGATGGACGACTACCGCGACCAGGGCTTCCTCCTGCCGCTCGAGAACGCCGTAGACAGGGCGTTTTACACGGCGCTCGTGGCCGAGGAAGCGCCTCAGGGAAGCCCGCGAGCCGTGTACTACGACTTCCTGCGTTCGGAGATAGATCTCCTGAACGTCAGGAACGCGTTGCGCGTCGCGGGAAGCCCGGACGTCGCCGTCGAGGACTACTACGTCGAAGGAGGCGAGATGTTCGGAAGAGAGGAACTCGCAAGGCTCGTCGAAGACCGCGAGGAACTCGTCGAGGCGTTGCGAGAGAGCACACACGGAGACGACCTCTCGGACGCCCTCGACCTGCTGGAGGAGAGCGACAGCCTCGTGGAGTTCGACCGCGCTCTCGACGAACTCCTCATGGGTTTCGCTCAGCAGATGACCTACCGGAACCCGCTGTCGGTGGCTCCGGTGATAGCCTACATCCTCGCTAAAGAACGAGAGGTAAACAACATACGAGGTATAGCGCGGGGCAAGGAAGCCGGTCTCTCGGTCGAGGAGATAGAGCGCGAGGTGGTGCTGTGAGCCGCTCGATAGCCGTCGTAGGCAGCCCGTCGTTCACCACGGGGTTCCGGCTGGCCGGTGTCGACGAGTTCCGCGAGGTGCGCGACGAACGCAAGCCCGAGGCGCTCGACGAAGCCGTGGTCGACGTCCTCTCGGACGAGGAAGTCGGTGTCGTCGTCATGCACGACGACGACCTCGACCACCTGTCACGGGACGTCCGAACCGACGTCGAGGAGAGCGTCGAACCCACCGTGGTGACGCTAGGCGGAGAAGGCGAGTCCGGACTGCGCGACAAGATAAAGCAGGCGATAGGCATCGACCTGATGGAGTGAAAACATGAGTCAAGCAACACAACAAGAGTCAGAGGACGCGGGACGTATCTCGAACGTCAGCGGCCCCGTCGTCAAGGCACGCGGACTCGACGCACGCATGAACGACGTCGTCCGCGTCGGCGAAGAAGAACTGATGGGAGAGGTGATAGAGATAGAGGGCGACGTGACGACGATACAGGTGTACGAGGAGACGAGCGGGATATCGCCCGGCGAACCCGTGGCGACCACGGGCGCGCCGCTGAGCGTCGAACTCGGACCCGGTATCCTCGACTCGATATACGACGGAGTACAGCGTCCGCTCGACATACTCGAAGAGGAGATGGGTGACTTCCTCGACCGCGGCGTAGACGCCCCGGGCATCGACCTGGAGCGAACGTGGGAGTTCACGCCGACGGTCGAGGAAGGCGACGAGGTATCGGAAGGCGATGTCGTCGGAACCGTGCCGGAGACCGAGAGCATCGAACACAAGGTCATGGTGCCGCCGGACGTCGAAGGCACCGTCGCGGAGGTCAACGAAGGCGACCACAAGGTCGAGGAAGCCGTCGTCGTCCTCGAGAGCGGCACCGAGATATCGATGCTCCAGGAGTGGCCGGTCCGCAAGCCCCGGCCGGTCGAGGACAAGAAACGACCGAAGCAGCCGTTGATAACCGGTCAGCGCATCCTCGACACGCTGTTCCCCATAGCGAAAGGAGGGACGGCGGCGATACCAGGGCCGTTCGGAAGCGGGAAGACCGTGACGCAGCACCAGCTGGCGAAGTGGAGCGACGCCGACATCGTCGTCTACGTCGGCTGCGGCGAGCGCGGCAACGAGATGACGGAGGTCATCGAGGACTTCCCCGAGCTAGAGGACCCGACTACCGGCAACCCCCTGATGGCGCGCACGTCGCTCATCGCGAACACGTCGAACATGCCCGTCGCAGCGCGCGAAAGCTGCGTCTACACCGGCATCACGCTCGCGGAGTACTACCGCGACATGGGGTACGACGTCGCGCTCATGGCCGACAGCACGTCGCGGTGGGCGGAGGCGATGCGCGAGATATCGTCGCGTCTCGAGGAGATGCCCGGCGAGGAAGGCTACCCGGCCTACCTCGCGGCGGCGCTCGCGGAGTTCTACGAGCGCAGCGGTCTCGTGGAGACGCTCGGCGGCGACGAAGGCAGCATCAGCGTAGTCGGCGCCGTCTCGCCGCCCGGCGGCGACTTCTCGGAACCGGTGACCCAGAACACCCTCCGTATCGTCAAGTGCTTCTGGGCGCTCGACGCCGACCTCGCTGAACGCAGGCACTTCCCCTCTATAAACTGGAACGACAGCTACTCGCTCTACCGGCGGCAGCTAGACCCGTACTTCGAGGACGAAGTCTCCGAGGAGTGGGCGGAGACCAGACAGTGGGCGATAGGCGTGCTCGACGAAGAAGCCGAGCTACAGGAGGTCGTCCAGCTCGTCGGCAAGGACGCCCTGCCGGAGGACCAGCAGCTCACGCTCGAGGTAGCGCGTTACATCCGCGAGGTGTTCCTCCAGCAGAACGCCTTCCACGACGTCGACACGTACTGCGACCTCGACAAACAGCACACGATGCTCGGCCTGATACGGAGGTACAACGAGCACGCCTTCGAGGCGCTCGACTCCGGCGTACCCGTCGACGAGATAGAGGACGTCGAGTCCGCGCCGAGATTGTTCGACGTCGCGACGACGGAGGACTGGGAGCCTCTCGCCGACGAGATATCCGACCAGATGGAGTCAGAGTTCGAGGAGATGCACTAAAAATGAAGGAATACAAGACCATACGCGAGATAAGCGGTCCGCTGGTCTTCGTCGAAGTCGACGAACCCGTGGGTTACGACGAGATAGTCGAGATAAAGCTCTCGGACGGCTCGACCAAACGAGGTCAGGTATTGGAGTCCGGCGAGGAGATAGTCAGCCTCCAGGTGTTCGAGGGCACCGACGAACTCGACCGCAACAGCAGCGTCCGGTTCCTCGGTGAGACGATGAAGATGCCCGTCACGGAGGACCTGCTCGGCCGCGTGCTCAGCGGCCGCGGAGAACCCATCGACGGAGGCGCAGACGTAGTGCCCGAGGAACGCAGGGACATCATCGGCTCCGCGATAAACCCGCACGCGCGCGAGTACCCCCGTGAGTTCATACAGACGGGTGTGTCCGCGATAGACGGCATGAACACCCTGATACGAGGCCAGAAGCTCCCGATTTTCTCGGGCAGCGGCCTGCCGCACAACGACCTCGCGCTCCAGATAGCGCGTCAGGCCACCGTGCCAGAGGAAGAAGGCGAGGGAGACACTGAGTTCGCCGTCATCTTCGGCGCCATGGGTATAACGCGGGAGGAAGCCGACGAGTTCCTCGAGGAGTTCGAGCGCACCGGTGCTCTCGAACGCAGCGTCGTCTTCCTCAACCTAGCGGACGACCCCGCCGTCGAACGCATCGTGACGCCCCGTATGGCGTTGACGACGGCGGAGTACCTCGCGTTCGAGAAAGACTACCACGTGCTCGTCATCCTCACGGACATAACCAACTACTGCGAGGCGCTGCGCGAGATAGGCGCGGCGCGCGAGGAGGTACCCGGTCGACGAGGCTACCCCGGTTACATGTACACCGACCTCGCGAACCTCTACGAGCGCGCCGGCCGTATCGACGGCGAGGACGGGAGCGTCACCCAGCTTCCGATTCTCACGATGCCGGGCGACGACGACACCCACCCGATACCCGACCTCACGGGGTACATCACGGAGGGCCAGATCTACATCGACCGACGGCTCGACAGCGAGGGCATCGAACCCCCCATATACGTGCTGCCGTCGCTCTCCCGCCTGATGGACGACGGCATCGGCGAGGGCTTCACGCGCGAGGACCACGAGGACGTCGCCAACCAGCTTTACGCCGCTTACGCCGAAGGCAACGACCTCAGGGACCTCGTGAACATCGTCGGACGCGAGGCGCTGTCGGAACGCGACAACCAGTACCTAGACTTCGCCGACGCCTTCGAACAGGAGTTCGTCGACCAGGGCTGGAACACCAACCGGTCGATAGAGGAAACCCTCGATATAGCGTGGGACCTGCTGTCGACGCTGCCGAAACAGGAGCTCAAGAGAGTCGACAAAGAGTTCGTGGAGAAGTACTACGTCGAAGGCGAAGTAGAGGCAGAGGCTACAGCCTGACATGGTCGCCGAGGACGTCAAGCCGACGCGCAAGGACCTGATGGAGATCAAGGAGCGGATAGAGCTCTCCAAACAGGGACACGAGACGCTCGAGAAGAAGCGAGACGGCCTCATAATGGAGTTCATGGAGATCCTCGAGGAAGCCCAGGACGTCCGAGGACGCGTCGAGGAAGACTACGACCAAGCTCAGAAACGCATCGACATGGCGCGCGCGCTCGACGGCGACGTCGCCGTCCGCGGCGCTGCTTCGGCGCTCGCCGAGACACCGTCGATAGAGATGCAGTCGAAGAACATCATGGGCGTGGTCGTCCCGCAGATAGAGTCGACGAAGGTCCGCAAGGACGTCGGCGAACGAGGTTACAGCTTGCTCGACACGTCGGCGCGCATCGACGAAGCCGCCGAAGCCTACGAGCAGTTGCTCGAGAGCGTGATAGTCGCGGCAGAGATAGAGACGGCGATGAAGAAGATGCTCGACGAGATAGAGAAGACGAAGCGACGGGTCAACGCGCTCGAGTTCAAGCTCATCCCCGAGCTAGAGGAAGCCCGTGACTTCATCGAGCTACGGCTGGAGGAGATGGAGCGCGAGGAGATATTCCGGCT
>JBKGYY010000025.1:0-15704 GCA_046545855.1 Halobacteriales archaeon
GGATTTGAACCCTGGTCATTGCCTCGAGAGGGCAATATGATTGGCCGGACTACACCAGCGGAGCGCGTCTGGCTCGCCGTGACGTCTGCGACGTCTTCGGCGTGTCTATCGGTATTCCTGATTCGAGTATAACGCTTTTGTTTTGGAGGTCTTTCGAGGTTGGTTATGCGAAGGGATTTAACCGTGGTCTACGTAGAAAGGGTCAGATGTACGTGAGGTTTCTGGCGTTCTCGGTCGTCTTCTTGCTGGCGTTCTCGGTGCTGGTGTCGCCTGCGGCGGCCGAGGTCAGCGTGAGCGTCGCCGAGGAGGGCGAGGCCCTGTTGATCGAGGTGACCGACGACGGTGAGCCTGCGGAGGGTGCTAATGTAACGATAGAGGGTGTCGGCGATGAGACGGCTTTGGACGGGGAGTACGTGACTGACTCGGAGGGCGAAGTGTACTTCGGTTCGGAGCGCACGGCCAACCTTTCGGGTGTGATCTATCTCCGCATCACGGCCGAGCACAACGACTCTCTCCGTTCGACTCTATCGTCTCTGACGCGTGGGGCCGACGTCGAGGACTCGGGTTACGGCGCACGTCTTTCGCAGACTTTCACGGAGTCGGCGGGGGAGACACGCGGCGACGTAAGCGGTTTTTTCACCGTCCGTGACACCCAGCGTCCGATCGGAGACGACCGCCGCGCGGAGCTTTTAGCGGACGAGATAGACGACGACATAGACGGCCTGGACGACGCGCGGTTCGAGTTACAGGTGGTTGGTAACAGGTTCGCGACGGGCGACATAGACGAGGAGACGTTCTTGGTCGACTACTTGAGGTACGCGGCCGCCGTCGCGGCGATGGAGAGTGACCTCGAGCGGACGGCGTTGGCGCTCGACGAAGTCGACGTCTCCGCGAGAGAAAGGACTGGGGTCGATGAGGAAGCGCTGGACGATCTGCTCCGCGCTATAGAGGAGGGGGAGGACGTGGACCCGGGCATCGACATCAGGTGAAGTTGTCGTCGAGAGAGACCGCAGTCGTAGTCGAACCGACGGAGGACGGCTTCAGCGTGGTGTTCTCGGCTGGTTCGGAGACTTTGTTCGTCGGAGATCTGGAGGTGGGCGATAGACCTCAGGGGCCACGGCCGGTGGGCTTCGAGCTTGGTCGTCCCGACGGGGAGTTGGAGACGAGGGCCCCGTCGGACTTCGTGGAGCTCGCGCGAGAGGCCGACCGTGTCGTCGTGCCCGACCACGCTTCTGCGCGCGGGGTGAGCGAGATCGAGAGGTTGCTCGAGGGTTACCAGCTTGATCTCGAGGTGGAGTCGGTCTGCAGGTTCTGTCTGCTCGAAGACCGGTACACGAGGCTCGACGGCGGTGTACGGCTGGGTGAGGAGCGCGTCTGTCTCGACTGCGGTCTTCGTGAGCTGGGAAGGGAGGCGCGTCACGCCGGCCTGTCGCGAGACGCAGTAGGCCGCCTGGAGCGGTTGCTGCGTGAGGTAGGGGACGTCGACGACGTCGTGGAGTTGCTAGGCGGGAGCCTGGATCCCGAGCTGACGCGTTTCGACCGCGTGCCGGCGAGCGACGCCCCGAAGGAGATACGTGTCGAAGACCTGGGTCTCGACCCCAGGCTTGAGGGGGCGGTGGACCACGAGACGTTGCTGCCGGTGCAGGCGGCGGCTGTCGACGCCGGGCTTCTCGAGGGCGACGACCTCCTCGTGGTCTCTGCGACGGCGACGGGTAAGACGCTCGTGGGCGAGCTAGCGGGGCTGCAGGCGGTGCTCGAGGGAGGGGGTCGCATGCTGTATCTCGCTCCGCTCGTCGCTCTTTCGAACCAGAAGTACAGGCGGTTCCGGGGGCGTTATCCGTTCGTCGACGTCACGCGGCGCATCGGCTCCAACCGGTTGACCGGGTCTTCGGCTGCGTACGACGCCGACGCCGACGTGGTCGTCGCTACGTACGAGGGAGTCGACCACATGTTGAGACGGGGTGAGAGCCTCGGTGACGTCGCTGTCGTCGTGGTCGACGAGGTCCACAACGTCTACGACGGAGAGCGGGGTCCTCGGTTGGACGGCATGCTGGCTCGTCTGGGTCACGAGGCGCCGGACGCCCAGTACGTCTATCTCTCGGCTACGGTGGCGGCTCCCGGGAGGCTGGCGGAGTCGCTCGACGCCTCGCTCGTCGTACACGAGGGCCGTCCGGTGCCGCTCGAACGCCATCTCACGTTCGCTTCGCGTCTCGAGAAGAAGGGACTGCTGTCGAGGCTCGTCGCCCGGGAGAGCCAGGTGGAGTCGTCGAAAGGCTACCGGGGGCAGTCGATTGTGTTCACGAACAGCCGGAGGCGGTGTCACTCTCTCGCGGACTCGCTCGACGACGCCGTCGCGTACCACGCGGGTCTCTCGGGCCGTCGGAGACAGAGGATCGAGGACGACTTCGAGGACGGCGTCTACTCGGCGGTCGTGACGACGGCGGCTCTCGGCGCCGGCGTCGACTTCCCGGCGTCCCAGGTGGTGTTCGAGCGGCTTGCGATGGGTATCGAGTGGCTTTCGCCCCAGGAGTTCGAGCAGATGGCGGGCCGTGCGGGTAGACCGGACTACCACGACCGCGGCGTGGTCTACGTGCTCGCGGAGCCCGACGCAGTGTATCACTCGTCGATGAAAAAGACGGAGGACGAGGTCGCGGTCGAGTTGCTGCGCGGTGAGTTCGAGGGCGAGGACGTCGTCTTCGACGCCGGGCAGATGGCGGAGCAGTGTCTCGCTAACGCCGTCTACCTGGGTGAGACGGGCGTGCTCGACGACGCATTGATAGGCGACGTCGACACGGAGTCGGCTGTCGACCTGTTGAACGAGGAGTGGCTGATGAGGGACGACGAGGTCACGGGTCTCGGTGTCGTCGCCGCCGAGGGCTTCGTTCCACCTGGAGAGGCGGGGCTTTGCGCCCGTTCTATCGAGGCGGGTATGTCGCCGATGGAGGTCGTGGCGGAGCTAGAGGTCGACGACGAGTTCTGAGTTCTGGGTCCGGAGGCGGGAGTTGACGACGGCGGAGTGCCTTCGTAGTTGAAGCCGTCGGAGTTGAGGCGGGATTTAAAAGAGTTAAGTGACGGGGGCCGCAGTCGGGCACATGGAGTTCTGTCCCGAGTGCGGCTCGATGATGTACCTGGAGGACGGCGTCTTCGAGTGCGGCGAGTGCGGCGCCGTCAAGGTACGGGAGGAGGACGCGGACTACACGACGACGGAGGAGGGCGGCCGCGACGAGGTCACGGTGATAGAGGACGCCCAGGACAAGGGGCTTCCTGTTACCGAGGAGACGTGTCCGGAGTGCGGTAACGACGAGGCCTACTGGTACCTCCAGCAGACTCGGTCGGCGGACGAGTCGGAGACGAGGTTCTACATCTGCACGAAGTGCGACCACAGGTGGCGTGACTACGACTGAATCCTGCGGTGCACCGCATGGTTTATGTGATTGGAGCGTATCGATGGCTTAAGCGGTCCAGCCGCTAACGAGCGAACATGGTAAAAGGAACGGTGAAGTTCTTCCACGACAGGAAGGGCTACGGATTCATTGAGCGTGACGACGACGAAGACGAAGACGTTTTCTTCCACATGGAGGACGTCGGCGGACCCGATCTCGAGGAGGGCGACGAGGTCGAGTTCGACGTGGAGGAGGCCGACAAGGGACCGAGAGCCAAGAACCTCGAGAGAGCATAGGACGTAAAACTGCCTCCGGGAGTCCCGTTTCGGGTAGCGGTTTCAGCGGCAGCTGTGTCTCCGTGCTGATGGCGCCGTCTTGCCGTAAAGTCAGTACCGCTCGGCGTTATAGCTCTGTCTTGCGTCCGAAAGATGGATAGCTTACCTCGTCTCGTTTGTGTCGAGAGGCCTCGTACATCGAGAGCAGGCCTTCGACGACGTCGACGTCGACGTCCGCCCGGCCGGCGGCTTCGTCTACTTCGAGGCCTTCGTCGAACAACGCACGTAGCACGCGGTCGACGGTCGGGTAGTCGACGCCTATCTCGTCCTCGTCCGACTGGCCCTCCCACAGGCCGGCGGTAGGCGGCCTCGTGACGACTTCCTCGGCTACGCCTAGCTCCCGGGCGAGACCTCGCACCTCGGTCTTGTACAGGCCGGCGAGCGGGGATACGTCGACGGCTCCGTCGCCGTACTTGGTGTAGTAGCCGAGCAGGAGCTCCGAGCGGTTCCCCGTCCCGAGCACGAGGCCAGAGCGCTCGTTCGCGTGGAGGTAGTTCATGCACATCCTGACGCGCGCCCGGAGGTTGCCTACTGCGAGCCTGCCGTCGACGCCCGTGACGTTGACGAACTCCTCGACGACCGGGTCGACTTCGTGGACGAGACAGTCGAAGCCGAAGTCTTCGGCGTGCTGTCGGGCGAGAGACAGGTCCTCTGGTTCGTTGGACTCCGCGGGCATAGCTAGACCGAGGACGCGGTCGGCTCCGACTGCCTCGACTGCGAGCGCCGAAGAAGTCGAGGAGTCGACGCCTCCGCTGAGTCCGACCACGTAGAGGTCGGCTCCGGTTTCGTCGAGCTTCCGGCGGAGGAAGCCGGTGGTCTCCTCGAGGGCTCGTTCGACGGAGACGGCGTTCGAACTGTTCTCGTTTGACATACAGCTGGCTTGTCGGGGAGAGACAATAAATCCCACCGGGATGCCGCCGGGAACCACCTGGTTTTTTAAGCAGGACGACCTCGAACTCGACATGGACGTCCTGATATACGGCTCGTACGGCTACACCGGCCGGCTGGTGGTCGAAGAAGCCCTGAGACGGGGCTTCGAGCCCGCCCTCGGCGGCCGAAGACAGGAGGAAGTCGAGAGTCAGGCGGACGAAACCGGGCTCGAGTCGCTCGCTTTCGAGTCCGACGAAGCCGACGACCACGTCGAGGGGTTCGACGCCGTGCTCAACTGCGCGGGCCCGTTCTCGCGGACGTACGCCGACGTCGTCGACGCGTGCATAGAAGCCGGAGCCAGCTACCTCGACATAACCGGCGAGGTCGACGTCTTCCGCGGTATCGCAGCGAGGGACGCCGAAGCCCGTGTGGCGGACGTCAGCTTGCTCCCGGGCGTGGGCTTCGACGTCGTTCCTAGCGACTGCCTCGCGGCGTACGTCGCCGGAGAGCTCGAGAGCCCGACGCACCTCTCGGTGGGGTTCGACGGCAGCCTGACGCCGAGCCGCGGTACGGCGAGGACGGCGGTCGAAGGCCTCGGCCGCGGCTGCCTCGTCCGCCGGAACGGCGAGCTAGTACGACGTCGGATCGGCTCGGTGACGCGAGACGTCGACTTCGGCCGCGGCGTCCGAAAGGCTGCGTTGTTCCCGCTCGGCGACGTGGTGACGGCGTATCGCTCGACGGGCGTCGAGAACATCGAGACCTACGTCGGCGTCGGCCGCGGCCTCGCTCTGTTCTCGCGCGTCGCCGACGGCCTCGGTCCGGTCACGCGCTCCCGACCGGTGCAGTCGGCGCTCCGGTCGTTCGTCGACGTCGCGTTCGACGGTCCGTCGGAGGACGAGCGCGAGACAGAGGAGGCGTGGCTCTGGGCGGAGGCGCAGGGAGCCGACGGCGAGTCGTTCGAGGCGAGGCTTCGGACGCCTGAGACCTACGCTTTCACGGCTCGCGCGGCGGTCGAGGCCGCCTACCGCGTGGACGACGTAGAGCCGGGCTTCCAGACGCCGGCTACGGCGTACGGAGAGGACTTCGTCGTCGGCTTCGACGGAGTCGAACGGTTCGACGGCTGAACGAGGCCGTACCTCGACTTCGAAGTTCGAACACGTCTCTACAAGCGCTCTTGCCTTATCCTGTCGACGACCTCGTCTACGCGGTCGCGCGAAGTCCCAACGTAGCCGTCGGCGTCGAGGAGTACCTCTAGCTCGTCCTCCGTGAAGACGTCGGCTATCTCGTCGTCGCTCTCTATCGACTTCTTCATCGAGATACCTCGTTCGTGGGCGCGCATCGCCGCCCGGCGGACGGCCTCGTGACCGCGCTGACGGCCGAAGCCCCTGCGAGCGAGCTCCATCATCACGGCTTCGGCCATGTTGACATCGTCGAGCAGTTCGAGGTTGTCGCGTATCTCCTCGGGGTGGAAACCGAGGTCCTCGACGACGTCCGTCGTTCGGTCGACACAGTGGTCGGTCAGCACGCTGGCCTCGGTGAACACGACGCGTTCGCTGCCGCTGTTCGTGAGGTCGCGTTCCTCCCACAGCACGTTGTTCTGAAGCTGGGTCTCGCAGAAACCCCGGACGACGCGCGCGAGACCGCAGACGTTCTCGCTCTTCACGGGGTTGCGTTTGTGCGGCATCGTGCTGCTGCCCACCTGGTCGGAACCGAACCCTTCCTCGACCTCGGCTATCTCCGTGCGCTGCATGTTCCTGACGTTCGTGCATATCTTGTCGAGCGAGGTGACGACGTTGGCGAGCCACGCGACGTACTCGGCGTGTCTGTCGCGTGACACCACCTGGGTCGATATCTCTTCCTCGCGGAGTCCGAGCGACTCCATCGTCAGTCTCGACGTCTCTCTCGCTCTCTCTACCTCGTCTTCGACGTCGACGTCGAGACGTCCGACGAACGAAGCCTGGGTTCCCACGGCGCCGCTCACCTGGCCGACCTCGACGCGCGCCCGGAGTTCGTCGAGCCTCTCGAGATGGCGGTCGACCTCGGACGCCCAGACCGCGAACTTGTGCCCCCAGGTCGTCGGCACGCCGTGCTGTCCGTGCGTCCTGCCGACGCAGACGGTGTCCCGGTGTCTTTCGGCCTTGTCGACGAGCGCCGACACCAGGCTTTCGAGCCTGCGTTCCAGCAGGTCGATGCTGTCGCGTATCCTGAGGGCGTCTGCGGTGTCGATGACGTCGTTCGACGTCACGCCGAAGTGCACGTACTCTCCGGCGTCGCCTTCGCACCGCTCTTCGACGGCGCGCACGACGGCCATGACGTCGTGGTGTATCTCGCTCTCTATCTCCTTCACGCGGTCGACCTCGACTCCGTCGGCAGCGCGCTCTATCTCTTCCGCCGTCCCCTCCGGCAGAAGACCTGTCTCCTCCTCGGCGTACGCCAGCGCCACCTCGACCTCGAGCATCCGACGTAGCTTGGCGTCCTCGCTCCATATCGACCGCATCTCCTCGCTCCCGTAGCGGTAGTCTATAGGATGTACTGCCATGGATAGGTCTGAGCGGCGGAGATGAAAAAGGATGCGTACTCGTGGGCGCGCGTCGACCGACTTGGTTCGTTCGTATTATGACGTCGGCGGTCGAACGACGGCCATGGAGTTCCGCCACAGAGCGTCGGACACGGAGGTACACTGGGGTAGAGGCCGGAGACACGACGTAGGCGAGGTCGTGGCGCGACACGGCGACGACGCCCTCGTCGTCACCACGAACTCGGCGATGCAGGACGCCGGCTACCTCGACGACGTGCTGGAGTCGCTCGACGAAGCCGACGTCGAAGCCAGGGTGCACGAGGGAGTTCGTCCGAACCCGTCGGTCGAAGACGTCCTCGAGGTCGTGGAACGGGGCCTCGGCGCCGACGTCGTCCTGGGTTTCGGCGGCGGCAGCGTGATAGACGTCTCGAAGGCCGCCGCCGTCCTCCTGGCTTCGTACGACGACGTGCCGACGCGCGAGCAAGCCTGGGAGCACGCGCGAGGCGAGACGTCGCTCGAATCCGCGCTCCCCGTCGTAGCCTTCCCGACGACGAGCGGCACGGGGAGCCACGTCGACCCCTGGGCCGTGGTCTCGAACGACGAAGAGGGCGCCAAGGTGGGCTTCGGGTCGAGGGCTACGGTTCCCGCCTCCGCGGTCGTAGACGCCGACGTCCTGGACGAGATGCCGGGGTCGCTCGCCGCCCGCACGGGCTTCGACGCCTTCTGCCATCTGTCGGAGGCTTTCGTGTCGCGTTACCGCGACCCGTTGACCGACGCACAGGCGCTCCGGGGCGTCGAGCTAGTCCGCCGCTGGCTTCCGGACTCCGTCGATGGCGAGGCGGCGGCGCGCGAGACTATGGCGGTGGCGGACACGCTCGCAGGCTACTGCGAGACCACCGTGGGCGTAATATCGACCCACGCTCTCGCTCACGCCGTCGGCGCAAGCGACCCCGAGGTAGCTCATGGCGAGGCTCTCGCCGCCGTCGCGAGCGAGGTCGCGGCGTACAACGTGGAGAACGGCGACGACGAAGTCCAGCGTCGTTACGGCTTGCTCGCCGACCGTCTCGGTGAACCCGTGGCTGACCCCAAGCTAGACGCCGGTCTCGCGGTCGACGGCTTCGACCATTTGAAGGATGACGTCGGCCTCGACGTCTCGCTCTCGGACCTGGGTTTCGACGAAGACGACGTAGAGTCACTGGCGACTAACGCAGCCGTCTACATGGACGGCGCCGTCCGATGTAACCCAGTCGAGCTATCCGAGGAAGACCTGGCTGCGATACTCGAGGACGCGCTCTAGCCCGGCGACCTCCGTCTATCTTCCATGGAACGCGCGGTCGAAGGCGTTCTTCGACTAACTCCCGCTCATCATGTACAGGAAGTGGTCTTCGTCGTGGTCGGTCTCCTCCGCCCTGATCGTGAAGTCGACGTCCCGGGGTTCGCCTTCGAGTTCCTCGGCCACCCGCCGTAGAACCGTGCGCATGTGACGGTGGGCGACGGGCTTGGTTATCTGCATCAACCGCTTCGTAGGGAAGTACCTCAGTGGGTTGGCTTTGTACGCACCCATCGGGTCGTACCAGAGATGTAGTTCGAGACGAGTGTGTTCGTCGTCTAGCTCCACGAACTCCCACCGGCCGGCGACGTCCACGTCCTTCGTGAGCCGCCACTCGATGTACTCGTTCTCCTCCTGGTCGAGTACCTTGGACCGCGCCGTGTAGCTGACTATCCACCACCGGAACTCTATCTCCCACTCTGGGTTTTCGCCGTCGTCGAACACGCGTATGTCGTTGACGTACTCGCTGAAGTCCCCGTAGCCCTCGAAGTCCTCGATCAAAGCGTAGACGTCCTCGACGGGCGCGTAGGCCTCGGCTTCGACGACGGCTTTCTTCATCAGCCGAGAGTAGTGCAACCGAAGTCAAAAGCCTTGGTAAAACCATCGCAGGTGAACCCGGTCACCGATGGCTTGAAATCCACCGGCCGCAATAGAGCGGTAGATGTCCCTCGAAGGCAGGACGGTGGTGCTCGGCGTCACCGGGAGCATCGCCGCCGTCGAGTGCGTGAAGCTGATCCACGAACTACGTCGCCGGGGCGCCGACGTCCAGGTGGTTACGTCGGAGGCAGCCACGAAGATAATCCACCCGTGGGCGCTCGAGTTCGCGTCGGGCAACGAGGTGGTGACCGAGATAACCGGTGACGTCGAACACGTCCGGTTCTGCGGGGGAGTCAAGAGCGAGATGGAGGAGTTCCGGTCCGGGGCCGAGGGAGACCTGCTCCTGATAGCGCCTTCCACCGCCAACACGGTGGGCAAGATAGCCTCGGGCGTCGACGACACCCCGGTGACGACGTTCGCGACGACGGCTCTCGGCAGCGGCATGCCCGTCGCCATCGCTCCAGCGATGCACGAGCCGATGTACGACCACCCGGGGGTAGCCGAAAACCTCGAGAAACTGGAGTCCTGGGGTGTAGAGGTGATTCCGCCCAAGATAGAGGAGGACAAGGCGAAGCTAGCCGACAAGGACGACGTCGCAACCGAGTGCGAGCGTCTGTTGAGCGACAGCCCGCTGTCGGGCAAGCGAGTCGTCGTGACGAGCGGCAGGACGGAGGAAGCCGTCGACCCCGTGAGGGTGTTGACGACGAGGTCTAGCGGCAAGACGGGTCGCGAGATAGCCGAGGAGTTCTACGTCAGAGGCGCCGAAGTCGTCTTGATACACAACTACGACGGCGACGTCAGGTACGCCGAGAGCGTCGTGGTCGAGTCGGCGGAGGAGATGATAGACGCCGCGCTCAGCGAGGTGGACGAAGGCTGCGACGTCTTCGTCTCCGCCGCCGCGATAAGCGACTACACCGTCGAGCCCGAGGACACCAAGATAGAGAGCGGCCGCGACCTCGTGCTCCAGATGGAGAAGGTGCCCAAGCTTCTCGACCAGGTGCGCGAGAGAGCGCCGAACGCCTACCTCGTGGGCTTCAAGGCCGAGACGGGTCTCGACCGAGACGACCTCATCGAGCAAGCCCGAGGCGTCATGATGCGGGCGGACCTCGACCTCGTCGTCGCCAACGACGCCTCTGTAATGGGAGACGACGATACGTCGGTCGAGGTCGTCACGGAGGACTGGAGCGAGGCTTTCCGCGGCACCAAACAGCAGGTCGCGGGCGTCATAGTCGACACCGTCGAGCGCAGCCTAGGGTAGACCGTCGGCGGCGACCGGGGCGGCCGCACGCCACCGCTGTATTTATTGACCGGGCAGACAGCCGTAGGCCATGGAGATGCCGAGGCTCAGGAGGTCGCTCCACGAGGCACCCGTCGTCACCAAGCACAAGGACGGAGACGTCTACGAGTACTTCGTCCACCCGATTACGGACGGCGTACCGCGTCTAGAGCCGGCGTTGATGCGCGAAGTCGTCGTCGGAGTCGTGCGGTCGGCCGACGTAGACATCGACGCCATCGTCGCGCCCGAGGCGATGGGGATACATATCGCCACCGCCGTCTCGCTCGCTGTCGACGTACCCGTCGCGGTAGCCCGGAAACGCTCGTACGGCTTCGACGGAGAGGTCTCAGTCCACCAGGAGACAGGCTACAGCGACGGAGAGCTATACGTCAACGGAGTCGAAGCGGGAGACCGCGTGCTCGTCGTCGACGACGTCGTCTCTACGGGCGGCACTCTGACGGCGCTCGACCGGGCGCTCGAGGGCATCGGCGCCGAGGTCGTAGACGTCGTCGTCGCCATCGAGAAAGGAGAGCCCGACGTCGACGTCGAGTACGAGGCGCTCGTCCGCGCCGACGTCGAGGACGGCGAAGTAGTCGTCTACGACTGACCGAGGAACCGTTTGAGGGCGTCGGCGGCGGCGCGCACGTCCTCCGTCCGTACGTACTCGTGTTCGGAGTGCGCGACCGGAGTGCCGTCGTCCTCGGATATCACGCCGGGGCCGAAGACGACTACGGGCGAGTGCTCCGCGATATAAGACGCCTCGCACGCCGCGCCGAAGGCCCGCAGGTCGGCATCGTGACCCGTGCTCCGGACGGCTTCGACGAGCGCCCGGACGTCCGCGTCGTCTTCGTCCGTGCGGAACGCCGCGGACTCCGGCGAAGGGCTGTCGGGCAGGACGACGTCGTACCCGCAGCCGACGTCCTCCAATGTTTCCTCTACCAACCGCACGAACTCCCCCTGGGTCTCGTCGGGAAGCGGGCGCCGGTCTAGCGTTACCGCGGCGCGTCCCGGCACCTGGTTCGACGCCTCGCCGCCCTCGAACCGCGTCACGGTGAGACGCGACTCGCCGAGTAGTTCGTCGTACGACTGCTCGATGGCGTCGAACCGCCGGACCGCCTCCGAGGCGCACGAGACGGCGTTGCGGCCGTCACCGCTCGCCGCGTGGGCGCTCTCTCCGTGGAAGACGACGGTCGCCTCGTACCGCCCCTTCGCCGCGGTACACACGTCGAGGCCCGTGGGCTCGCCCACGACGGCGAACTCCGCGAGTTCGCCGGATCCGCCTTCGGCCTCCGTCTTCAGGTAGTCGTATATGCCTCGGGAGGTCGTCTCCTCGTCCGGCGAGACGACCAGCCTGAGCGTTAGGTCGGAGGCTGCGTCGAACGACTCGAATGCGGCGACCATCGCCGCCAGCGAGCCCTTGGCGTCGCACGCACCCCTCCCGCGCACCACTCCGTCGTCTCGCTCTAACGGCAGGTGCGGCGCGACGGTGTCCAAGTGTGTGTTGAGCAGGACGGTGTGGTCGCCGGCGCCCTTCTCGGCGACGACGCATCCCGAAGGGTGGCCGAAGGCACCGGTGACTCGTTCGAGCAAGTACTCGCGCATCGCATCCACGGAGTCGTGGCTCTCTATGGCGACGGCCTCCTCGAGGAAGGCGACGGGGTCCATGTAGACCAACCGCCGGCAGGCCACGTCAACCTAACGAAAGCTACAAACCACGTCGGAGGCAAGGTACCGAGGGCCAAATGAGGTGCGACAGATGGGCGTCACGATAGTCGGCGCACAGTTAGGCGACGAAGGCAAGGGGAAGATAACAGACATATACGCCGACCAGGCGGACGTCATAGCTCGGTTCCAGGGCGGCAACAACGCAGGTCACACCGTGGTCGTCGGAGACGAGGAGTTCAAGCTCCATCACGTCCCGAGCGGTGCCGTCCGCGGCAAGACCGCCGTGATAGGAAACGGATGCGTCGTCGACCCCGACGTCCTGCTCGAAGAACTCGACGGCCTCCGGGAACGCGGCGTCGAACCCGACTTCCACGTCTCCGAGAGAGCTCACGTGATTATGCCGTACCACAGGGTGCTCGACGGAGTCGAGGAGGACGCGAAGGGCGACCGCGCGGCCGGCACGACGGGCCGGGGAATCGGGCCGACCTACGAGGACAAGATCGGCCGCCGAGGCGTCCGCGTCCTCGACCTCCTGAAGCCAGACGCCCTGAGACGGAAGCTCGAACACCTGGTTCCTCTCAAGCGCCGCGAGGTCGAACGCGTCTACGACGTCGACGTCGAGGAGTCCGGACACGCCGACGCCTTCGACGTCGACGGCGTGCACGAACGGTACGTCGAGTTCGGCCGGCGGCTCGAGAGCCACGTCGTCGACTCCGGCGGGTTCCTCAACGAAGCGCTCGACGAAGGACGAAGGGTGTTGTTCGAGGGCGCGCAGGGTACGTCGCTCGACATCGACCACGGTATCTACCCTTATCTCACCAGCTCGAACACCACGGTAGGCGGTGCGTGCACGGGCACCGGAGTCGGTGCGACGCGTTTGAACGAGACCGTCGGCATAATGAAAGCCTACCTGTCTCGCGTGGGAACCGGTCCGCTCCCGACGGAGCTCGAGGGCGAGGTCGGCGACCACCTCGTCGAGGTCGGAGAGGAGTACGGCACGACGACGGGACGCCGCCGTCGAGTCGGATGGATCGACCTCCCGATGGTGCGGTACGCCGCCCGGCTGAACGCGTTCACCGGCGCCGTCATCACGAGCGTCGACGTGCTCGAAGACCTCGACCCCGTGCGCGTCTGCGAGTCCTACGAACTCGACGGCGAACGACTCGACCACATGCCCGCCGACATGGACGACTGGAGCAGGTGCGAGCCCGTCTACCGTGACTTCCCGGGCTGGAGCGACGTCGACTGGAACTCGATGGAGGATTACGGCGACCTGCCGGCGGAGACGCGCGACTACCTAGAGTACCTGGAGACCGAGGTCGGAGCGCCGTTCTACGCCGTCAGCGTCGGACCCGAGAGAGGGCAAACTATAATCCGGCGAGACCCCTTCGAGGACATATGAGACGGAGCCTCAACGACATACTGTGCTGTCCCGTCTGCAAGGGCGAGCTCGAGCTATCGGTCGACGACGAGGAGGACGGCGACGTCCTCGAGGGCTCGCTCTACTGCGAGGAGTGCGACGAGACCTACGTGATAACCGAGGGCATACCCGACCTGCTGCCCCCGGAAGCAGAGGTCTAGTCGCTCTCGCCGTCCCGGGCTGTCTCGAACGCCTCGAGCGCACGCTGTCTCGCGAAGCCGTGTTCGACGACCGGGTCGGGGTACCCGGGAGCTTCCTCGCGTCGTTCGTCGGCGTCCATCTCGTTCCAAGAGAGCACGACGTCGGTCGAGACGTCGCTCAGCTCTTCGACGTGCCGGCGGACGTAACGTGCCTCGGGGTCGTACTCCCGGAGCTGTTTCGTGGGGTTGAACACGCGGAAGTACGGCTGGGCGTCTGCTCCGGTCGACGCAGCCCACTGCCAGCCGCCGGATTCGTTCGCGGTGTCGTGGTCGACCAGGTGTTCGCGGAACCAGTCGTAGCCCACACGCCAGTCGACGAGCAGGTGTTTGGTGAGGAAGGACGCGGCGACCATCCGGACGCGGTTGTGCATCCAGCCGGTCCGGAGAAGCTCGCGCATGCCTGCGTCGACCAACGGGTAACCCGTCTTCCCGCGTCGCCAGGCTTCGACTTCGGCTTCGACGTCGTCGTAGCGCCAGGGGTCGCCTGGGAAGCCGTCCAGCGGTTCGACGGGCATCCTGGGGTTGTAGTACAGGAGCTGGACGTAGAACTCCCGCCAGGCTAGCTGCCGCCGGAACTCCTCGGCTCCGTCGGACTCACGCTCGCGCTCGGCTTCGACCGTCGCACTCCATACTTCACGGATCCCGACGCAGCCGAAACGCAGGTAGGGAGACAGCCTCGACGTTCCCGCTCGAGCGGGGTAGTCCCGGTCTACGTCGTAGCTGTGTATATCTCCGTCGCAGAAGTCCTGGAGACGTCGACGAGCGGCTTCGGGGCCAGCCGGCGGCAGGTCGACTTCGACGCCGCGCGCGAGAACGTCGCTATCGACTTCGTCCAGCGACCGCGCTCCGGTTTCCTTCGCGACGTCGGGGTCCGCGGTAGAGACCGGGGCTCGACGGGGACTCGGTCTCTCGCCTCGCTTCCACTTTTCGTAGTAGTACCGGAAGACACGGTACGGGTCGCCGGCTTCAGTCGTTATCTCGCCTGGCTCGTGGAACACCCTGTCGACGGCCACACGGTAGTCCACGTCGGCGGAGTCGAGCGCGTCGCGGACCCCGCGGTCTCGCTCGCGTGACAGCCCGCTGTAACCGCGGTTCCACGTCAAACCGGCGTCGAGACGCGAGGCGAACCGAGGGAGGACGTCGGCTGACTCGCCGTGCAGGACGTGGAGAGCCCCGCCCCTATCCCTGTAGGCTTCGTCGAGCGTCTCCAGACACCGTCGGAGGAAGGCTTGGCGTACCTCGCTCGAGTGCCGGAGCACCGCTGGGTCGAGCACGTAGACCGGCACCACGTCTGTGGCTCCGTCGAGCGCGGCGTTGTCCCGAACCCGGAGGTCACGTCGATGCCAGTGTACCTCCACGGTAGACGTAACGTCGGAGACAACTTTAATACACGTCCCTGTCGATTGAGGTCTAGTGGCATACCAGGTCGAGGTAGACGGCGACGAAGTCGACGTCCGAGACGACGTCATATCGGTGGACGGGAGCTTCGACGTCGACGTAGTCAACCGTGGTGCTCCCGCGCACGTCCACGTCACAGTCTCGGACTCGCTGGCGCCGTACACCGGCCTCCGGGACAACAACGTCTACGTCGAGGAAGAAGCCTCCGTGGAGGTGCTCGTCGGACCCGTGGAGACCGAGGTGGAAGGCTACCTCGAGGTCACGGTGAACTACGGCGCCGTCTCCGAACGCGTTCCCGTAGTACTCGAGGCCAGCGAGCCGCCGGCGTCTTCGGTCGACGTCGACGAATCGCTCGACCAGCCTGCAGTC
This sequence comes from Halobacteriales archaeon, assembly GCA_046545855.1. GTDB lineage: Archaea > Halobacteriota > Halobacteria > Halobacteriales > Halorutilaceae > JAQZDA01. Next base: position 15,362 of record JBKGYY010000025.1, read on the forward strand.
GAGGACGCCGAACCGCGCGTCGACTTGCTCGTCGCCGGCGTCGTCGGAGTAGCCGTTCTCTCGCTAGTGGTGTTCGCGGCGCTCGTCGGCGAGTGGACGCTCGCGCTCGTCGTCTCCGTAATCGCGTTGTTCGGCGTAGCCATAATGTGGATCTTCAAGAACTACGACGAACTCACCGAGCCAGCGCAGCCCGAGGAGGAAGAAGAAGCCGGCGACGACTGACCCGAGAGACCGAAAGACCTACCTACACACCCCGGCTAAATCGCCCGAGGGACGGTAGGGTAGCTTGGAATCCTTGTGCCTTCGGGTGGCATAGACCGCGGTTCAAATCCGCGCCGTCCCA
>JBKGYY010000026.1:0-15531 GCA_046545855.1 Halobacteriales archaeon
GACGTAGAAAAGCCACACGAAAAGAAGTCGGGAGGACGTCGCCGCGGCGCGTTCGAGCAACCCGTCGTGGCTCTCGGTCGACACGCCGTCGAGGGTAAGGGCGATGTGTCGGAGTTCCTCGTGCTTCAAGCGTTCGACTGCCTCGAAAGTCAACGACGCCGTGCCGCAGGGAGTCCGTGTGAGCACGAACCCGAGGTCGCAGGCGTGTCCCACGGTCGTAGACGTCGTCTCTCATTAGCGGGTCTACCCCGGTGAACACGACGACCTGACGGGAGCCGAAGCCCGTCGCCTGCCGGAGAAAAGCCTCGGCTTCCCTCGTGTCTAGCTCGCCGGTATGGCGTTCCGGCTGTGCTTCGGCGCGGCAGTGCTCGCACTCGAGGTCGCACGCCTGCGTCGGCTCCCATGCGAGCACGGCGTGCCGGCGCTCGACGTCGACTTCCAGGTGGAAAGTAGTCGCGCCGGGGATTCAAGCCCGGCGCGGTTCCCGGCTTCCGGTAGAGACTGCCGGTTACGCAAGCGATTTGTCGGGGCGCCTCCTACGGACGGCGTATGACGGACGTCGACCTGGAGGACGTAGTCGAGATGCCGGAGGAGCTAGAGGACGACGCCGCGGAGGAGTTGCTCGACGAAGCCGACGTAGTGCAGGATATGAAGGGAGAGATGTGTCCGTATCCACAGCTAGAGGCCAAGAAAGCCCTCGCCGAGCTGGCCGAAGGCGACCTCCTCGTGCAGGAGACGGACCACGTTCCATCGACGGAGAACGTGCCGCGCGCGGTAGAGGACGTCGCGGACGCGCGTGTCTGGAGGAGCGGGGACGGCCTCTACCGGGTCTACCTCTGGAGGACTTAGACCTAACGCCGAACTCGTTCGGAAAAGCCGGTGTTTTCTGCCGGTTGAAAAGCGGGTTTAAACGCAGGCTCCCTCCACCTAACCATGTCACTGCTGGTCGCAGCGGTCGTCGGCATCGCGCTCGGAGTCCTGTTCCAGAAAGGCAGGTTCTGTTTCGTGCACGCGTTCAGGGACTTCTTCGCCTTCAAGGACGACAGGGTGACCAAAGGCGTCTTCGTGGCCGTCGTGCTCACGATGCTGTTCTGGAGCGTCGCCTTCGAGCTAGGATACCACCAGGGGTTGTGGACGCCCGCCTGGGGCTTGACGGGCGTCGTCGGTGGCTTCGTCTTCGGCGTAGGCATGACGTACGCCGGCGGATGCGCTAGCGGCACGCTCTACCGCGCAGGCCAGGGCTACCTGCACTTCTGGCTCGTGCTCGTTTCGATGGGCGCCGGGTACGCCTTGTTCACCGTGCTGTACCCGACTCTCGAGTCGACCTACTTCGAGCCGCTGACGTTCGGCGAGGGAGCCAGCCTGTTCGAGTCCACGTCGTTGCCCGCGCCCGTGGTCGCCCTGGGTTTCGCGGCAGCCTTCGTCGTCGTCTACGCGACGTCGCTCGGGCGCGCCGGGACGGCTAGACCGAAGGCCGAGGCCGCGCAGGCGACGTTAGCGCCCTCGGCGACGGCGGAGGGCGTCCGCGGTCTCGTGCGGGGCACGCGGGACTACTTCGCTGGCTTCAGGGAGATAGACGGCTGGGTAGAGGCGTCGAAGCGGCCGTGGGATCCGCGGACGGCGGCTCTCGGCATCACCGCCGTAGCAGTTCTCTGGTTCACTCAGGTGTCGATAGTCGGCGTGACGGGCCCGGAGTCACGCTGGACGGCCTACCTCCTGCAGACCGCGGGCTTCGACTCCGGGTCGTACGAGTACTGGGGTTCGATACTCTTCGCGGGCGAGGGCGTATCCGTCACCGTCGACATGGTGATGATAGGCTTCGTGATAGTCGGAGCGTTCCTCGCGGCGTACTGGAGCGGTGACTTCCGTCTGCGCGTGCCGCGTGCGCGCAGGCTGCCGAACGCAGTCGGCGGTGGCTTCCTCATGGGAGTGGGCTCGCGTCTCGCTCCCGGATGCAACATCGGTAACATCTACTCGGGTCTCGCGGAGCTATCGCTGCACTCGTTCCTCGCCGCCGCCGGAATAATAGCGGGGGTCTACGTCATGACCCACTGGCTGTACCGGGACGTCGGCTGCGCCATCTAGCTCCCGGCGCCAGGGCAGCAGGTCCACCGTGGAGGCTCTCACTCGAAGTACATCGAGTACGTGATGACGGCGAAGCCGACTGCGACGAGCGCGGACTCGACGAGCACGCCGGTGACTATGTCGAACTCCGTGAGGTTGTGGACGGCGCCGCCGAGTAGCGCGCCTAAAGTCACGAACGCGAAGCCTATGCAGAGCGACCGCAGAGGCTGGAAGCCCGTCCTCCGGTAGGCCCGGTAGGTCATCAGGGTGACGAGGCCTCCGAGCACGAGTATCAGGGTTTTGACGGCGACGACACCGACGGCTACCGAGGCCATACCTCGTACCTGTAAGCCGCGTAGACCGCCACGCCCAACGCGACCGCCACGGCGACCAACAAAGACGTCCGCATGCCCACCGTCGCGACCGCGGTCCTCACCTCGAGCAAGACGGCGAATGCGACGACGGCGACTACGAGCACGAGCGCCCAGCCGGCGCCGTCGTCCTCGGTCATAGCGGCCATATCACGCGCGCCGTCATCTCGACGGCCTCGATACCGGGTTCTAGCAAGCCGTCGGAAGCCATCGCGCCGAGCGGGAGCACGTAGGCGACGACGACGAGGGCTATAGAGACGCCGACCCAGACCCGGAAGTCGTCGAGCACCGCGGGGCCGTTCTCGGCGCCGGAGAGCGGTTCAGGCTGGACCTCGCTCTCTATCTCGACTCTGTCGCCCGCCAGCGTCCTGAACACGACGGCGTAGAACAACACGAGCGACAGCGTGAGCAGCACCCCGCCGAGTGCTACCTGTGCGTCTAGCTCGGCAATCGACCCCACGGTGGGCTCGTAGTCGAAGCCCTGGTACTGTGGTTCGGCGGTCCTCCGGGGCACGCCTGCGAGGCCCGCGCGGTGGAGGGCGTTGGAGAACAAGACCATTCCAAGGAACCAGAGCGCGGTCTGCCAGACTCCGACGGCCCGCCACCTTAGCTCCTTGCCCGTAAGCTGGGGAAGCAGGTAGTAGGTCGTAGCCATGAACGTCAGAGCGGAGGCGGTGCCGACGGTCAGGTGGAAGTGGCCGGGCACCCACGCGGTGTTGTGTATGAGGTAGTTGATGTTCATGCCGGCGTTGATTATTCCGCTGAAGCCGCCTGCCGCGAACAGTATGCCGGCGAACGCGACGCCCGTGAACTCCGGCCGGCCCCACGGCAGGTTCCGGAGCCAGCCGAACAACCCGGTGCCGCCGCGCCGGCGGGCGCCGTACTCGATGCTCGCTATCACGGTGAAAACCGTCAGTAGGCTGGGTAGGAGCACGAACATCGTGTTCGACATAGCGACGTACTTGTAGCCCTCCGCGATACCGGGGTCGACGTACTGGTGGTGGATGCCGACGGGTATCGAGGTCAAGAGGAACAGGATGAAGACGACGCGTGCGAGCGGGTCGCTGAACAGCCGTCCGTCTGCGACCGACGGGAAGACCGTGTACCAGACGACGTAGGCTGGCAGCAGCCAGAAGTAGACGACCGGGTGGCCGAAGAACCAGAACAACGTCCTCGTGAGCAGGGGGTCGACGGTCTCGATGATGCCGAGCGACCACGGTATCAGGAAGAAGACGACTTCGATGGCTACGCCCATCGTCGAGATGTACCAGAGAGCCATCGTCATCAGCACCATGTAGGTCCGTAGAGGCACGCGTTCGTCGGGGTGGTCTCTCTTCCAGCGGAGCCACGCACGTATCCAGTCGAAGCCCGCAACCCAGGTGCCTATGATCAGGACGGCCAGGCCGATGTAGAACAGCGGATGCGCCTGCATCGGAGCGTAGTGCGTGTACAGGACGTCCGCGCTCATGTCGACTGCGTCGGTGAAGCCGGCGAAGATGGCTATTGCCGCCATCAGGGTACCGAGCTGTGTGAGCGCCACCCATCCCCAGGTGAGCTTCGGATGGCCCAGGCCGTCGAGGTCCTGGCTTATCGCCCACGTGAACAGCCCGAGGATGAAGAACGTCGTGAACACGAGGACGAGCAAGACTCCGTGAGCCGTCAGCACGGTGTAGTACGTCGAGGAGTCGATGAACCGCAGGTAGTCGGTGCGGTGTAGCGACTGTATCAGGCCGAAGACGCCTCCGACCGCGAGGGCGGAGAGCGCCGTAGTCAGGAGAACTCGTACGACGCGTGCTTCACCGGGGTGGTCGTCGACGAAAGCCATCTAGACCCCCTCCCACTCGTCCTCTGGCACGACACGGACTATGCTCTCCATGTCGTGGTGTCCTCCGCCGCAGTACTCGTTACAGATCACGCCGTGCTCGCCTGGTTCGTCGAACTCCACGGTTATCTCGGATATCTGTCCGGGTATCACCATGGTGTTGACGTTGGTTCCGACTAGCTGGAAGCCGTGGACGACGTCGTTCGACGTCGCGTAGAACGTCACTTCGCTGTCCTCGGGCACCTCTATCTCGCCGGGTATGAACGTGAACTGGACGGCGAGGACGTAGGCCTCGTACTCGCCGTCGCCCACCCGTTCGACGCGCGGGTCCTCGAACCTCTCGTCGTCGGATATCTCGTCGGGCTTTATCGTGCCGCCGCTGTCGTCGACCATCGAGACGCCGGCGCCCAGAGACCCGTACGCAACCGTCGCGATGAACACAACGATGGCGAGTATCGACGCCACGAGCCAGGCGCGCTCGTACTTGTGCACCTCCATCTCAGCCCACCACCGTCGGTCCGTTTTCGAGGAACTCGACGAAGTACATGAAGAACCAGAGCACGAGCAACAGGCCCAGGTAGAGGCCGGCGAGAGCGAGTGTTCCCACGGGGTCGAACTCCTCGTGGTCTATCTCGCGTAGCCCGCCGTCCGCGGCCGTCGGCTTCGCGCCTGGCGATCCACCGCCCTCGACATCTGCTTGGCTCTCCATACGTGATGCTTGCACCTCGGTTCGTTAAAAAAGGTAGGTCGTTCTCACGGTCTGAGAACCAACACCACCTAAATAGCCGGGGTGCGTCCTACCTAGACACGATGTACCTGAGGACGAAGGCCGCAGTCGCAGCCGCGCTCGCCGTCGTGCCAGCCCTCGCCTACGGCGTCAGGTTCGACGTCGTCTCCGGCGCGTTCTCGGCGTTCAGCATGGTAATCCTCGCCGTCTCGATATACGTCATGCTTGGCGAGGACGTCGAAGCCACACCGGCGTAGGTGGCTGGAGTGGAACACGGCGTAGCGGTCGAAGCCAACGTCGACGTCGCTGTCTTCTTCTTAGTCGGACTGCTCGGCGGCGCCCACTGCGTCGGGATGTGCGGTCCTCTCGTGACGGCGTACTCCGAGGCTATGCGCGAGGGACCGCGCGACGCGCTCTCGCTCCGAGAGGTGAGACAGCACCTGGCGTTCAACCTCGGTAGGACGGCTAGCTACGCCGCGATAGGCGCTGCCTTCGGCCTCGTGGGATACGTCTTCGGTAGACCGCTCGCTCTCGGGGGATTCGACGCGGTTCGCGGCGTGCTCGGCGTCGCCGTCGGCGTCCTGATACTGGCTTTCGGCGTCAACTACGCGACCGGGAGGCTAACGGACGTCGTGGCCGGCGTCCAGGGCTTCGGCGTCGTCTTCGAGCGCGTACACTCCGCGATATCCGGCCGCGTGAACCGATGGGTCGACGGCCCCGGCGTAATCGGTCTCGGCGCCCTGCACGGCCTGCTGCCGTGTCCCATCCTGTATCCGGCCTACGTCTACGTGCTCGTTATGGGCGCGCCGGTACGGGGCGCCGTCTACCTCGCCGCCCTGGGTCTCGGCACCCTGCCGTCGGTGTTCCTCTACGGCACCCTGATTCAGGCGGCGAACCCCCGCGTTAGGCTCCATCTCCACAGGGCTCTCGGCGTCGTCCTCGTAGTCATGGGATACGTGCCGCTGTCCCACGGTCTCATGTTGCTCGGCTTCGACGTACCCGGCATCGAAATACCGTTCTACCAGCCTCTCGGAGGCGGGCACTGATGGACTGCGAGCTATGCGGCCTGCCGGTCGAGGGCGACGGCCGGTACTGCTGCCGGGGCTGCTTGCTCGTCGACGAAACGCTCGAAGACGTCGACGTCGACGTAGAGAATGAGAGCGAACGCGAGGCGCCGGCGGTCGAACACCTCGGCGTCGAAGGGATGACGTGTACGACTTGCGAGCTATACGTCGAGAGCCGCGCGGAGAACGTCAACGGAGTCGAGTACGCCGCGGCGAGCTATCCCTCGAACTCCGTCGAAGTCGGCTTCGACCCCGACGTCGTCTCCGCCGACGAACTCCCGGGGTTGCTCGACGGCCGCGGTTACTCTTTCGGCGAACCCGGCGGCTCGACACACGAGGTCGAACGCCTCGGTAGGCTCGCTGTCGGCGGTTTCTTCGGTATGATGACGATGTTGATGTACGTCCTGTTCGTCTACCCCGGCGACGTCGGCCTGACGCCGGTCGTAGAGTTCGAGGGTTTCGCGCGGCTCTACCTCCATCTCAACCTCGCGGTGTTCGCAGGCGTCGTCGTTTTCTACGCCGGCTGGCCCACGCTCCGGGGCGCTTACGTCGCGGTTCTCGCGAGGCAGCCTAACACGGACTTGCTCGTCGGGAGCGCGGCGCTGTCTGCCTACGTCTACTCTCTCGGCGCCGTCGCGCTCGGCCGCCCGGACGTCTACTTCGACGTCAGCGTAGCCGTAGTGCTCGCTGTCTCGGTCGGCGGCTACGTCGAGGACCGCGTGAAAGCCCGCGCCCTCGACGTCCTGGAGAGCCGTCTCGAGGCTTCGGTCGACGTCGCGCGCACCGTCGAAGGGCGCGAGATAGGCGTCGAGGACGTAGACGGAGGCGACCGCTTGCTCGTCCGCCGGGGAGAGCGGTTCCCCGTCGACGGAGTCGTCGTCGAAGGCGACGGCCACGTCGACGAGTCCGTGGTAACAGGGGTCAGCCGCCCCATACGTCGCCGGGAAGGCGACGACGTCCTCGGCGGCTCCGTAGCGCTCGACTCGGCTTTCGAGGTCGAAGCCGCCGACGGCGGTTCGACGCTCGACAGACTGACCGACGTCGTGCGTTCGACTCACGCGAGTTCGCCCGGCGTACAGCGTCTCACCGACAGGCTGTCGACGGCTTTCGTCCCCGTCGTGCTCGGGCTATCGGCGATGTCGTTCGCCGGCTGGCTCTACCTCACGGGAGAGTTCGAGACGTCGCTTTTGACGGCGCTCGTCGTGCTCGTGGTCTCGTGTCCCTGCGCGCTCGGCGTCGCCGGCCCGCTCGCTCGCGCCGCCGGCGTCCGCTCGGCTCTCGAGGCCCGCGTCGTCGTCACCGACGACTCGGTCTTCGAACGCGTCGAAGACGTCGAACACGTCGTCTTCGACAAGACCGGGACGTTGACGCGAGGAGAGATGGACGTCGCCGTCGTCCACGGCGACGACGAAGCCGTCGAGATGGCCGCGGCCGTCGAGTCGTACGACGACAGGCCTCACGCGCGGGCTTTCGACGCCGTCGCCGACGGAGGAGGTGACGTCGATGGCTTCGAGGCGCTCGACCGCGGCGTCCTCGGATACGTCGAAGGCCACGAGGTCTTCGCAGGCCACCCGGACATAGCGGTCGAACGCGAAGTCGACTTCGACGGCTTCCGCGACGCCGTCGACGACGTCGAGAGCGACGGACTGCTGCCGGTCGTTGTCTCCGTGGACGGACGCGTGCGCGCCGTCGCGGGCCTCGGGGACTCCGTCGCCGACGGCTGGCGGGACGTCGTCGAGTTCGTAGCGGGCGACGACGTACGTCTGATGACGGGTGACGACCGAGCGACGCCGGAGTTCGACGGCGTCTTCGACGAGGTCTACCGCGGGCTTCCGCCGGAGGCGAAGGCAGAGGCCGTCGAACGTCTGTCCGCGGACGGCGGCGTCTGTTTCGTCGGAGACGGCGTCAACGACGGCCCGGCGCTCGCCTCCGCGGACGTCGGCGTCTGTCTCGGTCGCGCGGCGCTCACCGTCGAGTCGGCGGACGCGACGTCGCTCGACGGCCTCGACGGCCTGCGTGAGTTCCTGCGTGTCTCCCGTTCGACCCGCCGGCGTATTCGCGAGAACGTCGGCTGGGCGCTCGTCTACAACGCCGTCGCCGTGCCGCTCGCGGTCGCCGGCGTGATAAACCCGTTGTTCGCGGCCGTCGCGATGGCTTCGAGCAGCCTGCTCGTCGTCGCGAACTCGTCTAGGCGGCTGTAACCCGTCGGCGAAGGAGTTACGTGTCTCGGCTCTCTCGTCCCCCCATGGATAGAGACGGCGGCCCGGGGGATGCCGCCCTGGGTTTCGAGTCTCTCGACGGAGAGGTCGAGGTCGACTCGCTCGACGTCGAGGGCAACGTACCCTCCTGGCTCGAAGGAAGCCTCTACCGCAACGGCCCCGCGTGTTTCGAGGCAGACGGACGTTCGCTCGAGCACTGGTTCGACGGCTACGCGATGTTGCACCTTTTCGACTTCGAGGACGGCGACGTAGCCTACGCCAACAGATACCTCGACACCGACGCATACCGTTCGTCGCGCGACGACGGCATGACTTACGCCGAGTTCGCCACCGACCCCTGCCGCGACCTGTTCGAGCGTGTCTTTAGTTTCTTCCTGCCTCCCGACCCCACGGACAACGCCAACGTCAACGTGACGAAGGTCGCGGAGGAGTACGTCGCCATGACTGAGACGCCGCTCCCCGTCGAGTTCGACCCCGAGTCGCTCGAAACCCTCGGCGTAGCCGACTACGAGCGACATCTCGACGGACATCTCACGACGGCGCACCCTCACCACGACGGCGAGCGCGGCCTCACCTACAACTACGTAACCGAGATAGGGCCGCGTTCGACGTACCGTCTCAGCGGCGTCGACGACGACGGAGGTTCGACCGAAGTGGGTTCCCGACGCGTTGGGAGGCCGTCGTACATGCACAGCTTCGGGATGACGGAGGACCACCTGGTTCTCTCGGAGTGGCCGCTCGTCGTCGACCCCCTGAGCCTCGTCCTCGGTAACTCGCCGTTCGTGTCGTCGTACCGGTGGAAGCCCGAGCGCGGGACGTGGTTCACGGTGTTCGACAAGGACTCCGGCGAAGTCGTCGCGCGGTGTCACGACGACCGACCGGCTTTCGCGTTCCACCACGTGAACGCCTTCGAGCGAGACGGCGAGTTCGTCGTCGACGTCGCTCTCTACGACGACGCCAGCGTGATAGACGAACTCTACCTCGACAGACTGAGGTCGGAGGAAGGACCCGAGGTCGACAGCAGGCTTGCGAGGTACACGCTCGACCCGGGGTCGAATGAGGCTTCGTACGAGGTGGTGACCGACGACGTCTTCGAGCTACCGCGTTTCGACTACGCTCGACGGGCTGGCGTCGAGTACGGGTTCGCGTACGGTGTCGGCAGGCGTGGCGACGGCTTCCTCGACGCGCTGCTCAAGGTCGACGTCGAGTCCGGCGATGTCGACGTCTGGACCGAGGACGGCTGCTACCCCGGCGAACCCGTCTTCGTCGAACGCCCGGGTTCGAGCGCGGAGGACGACGGCGTCGTGCTTTCCGTCGTGCTGGACTCCCGCGAACGTCGTTCGTTCCTCCTGGTTCTAGACGCGGAGTCGATGGACGAGGTGGGCAGGGCGCTCGCGCCCCACGTGGTCCCGCACGGCTTCCACGGCGAGTACTTCGAGTAGCCGCCCGAGGTTCGACTCGGTCAGTGGAGGGTTCCCTCGCGGACGTCGAAGTCGTGCGCGAACAAGGCGTACCCCACCTCGGCGGATGTATACCCCGTGGAAGCCGCTATCTCGCGTATCGGCTCTATCATCGTCACGTAGTCGCTGGCCGAGAAGCTCTCCTTCCGGCCTTCGACGTAGCCGTACCGTTCGAGCGACGCCCAGACGCGCGTGTCGACGACTGCGTGACGCCCGGGGTCTAGCGCCGCGAGCACGCACGACGCCGTAGGCGCCTTGAAACCCCTTAACGCCTCGATCAGAGCGACGGCGCTGAAGTCGCCGTCGACCGCGAGCGCGTTCGCGGTGACCTCCCGGCAGCGCTCCCGGGGGTTGTCGCGCACGTGGTGGGCGCTCCGCGTCGACGACTCGTAGGCTATCTCGTAAAGCTGGTCGCGCGAGAGGTAGCCCTGTTCGCGGTAGACGTCGCCGTATTCCTCGAGCGTCTCGGGCAAGACGCCCTGCGTCTCGCCGTAGACGTCGAGGTAGCGGTCTATCTCGTCGGCCTCCATGTACCTCGGTCTGGACCGCGCTCCATCTGCCTTGCGTTCGAGGGCATGGAAACCTATTTTCGCGGTCGGCGTCTATGGCCGCCGAGTGGACGTCCGCGGCACGGTGACCTCGCTCGGCTCGACGCGCTCTGTCTCGACGCGATACGGCGACCGCATGGTCGGCGACGTCTACGTCGACGGGGAGGAGGTGACTCTCTGGGGCGACTGGACGGAGACGCTCGACTGGCTGACCGAGGGAATGGAGGTAGCGTGCTACGACGTCGACGACGGCCTCTCGACCACGTCGGACTCCCGCGTGGTGATAGAGCCCGACTACGTCGTCGACGTCACCGACGTGCGCGAGTGGGTGCAGTGCCCCCGGATGCAGTATCTCTCGAAGGCCACGCCCACCCCGTTGAACTACCCGGTCGTGAAGGGCACGCTGGTGCACGAGGTGTTCGAGGACCTGCTCGACGGCGTCGACGTAGACGAAGCCGTCGAACGGCGCGTCGCCGAACGGGAGGTCGAGCTAGAGCTAGCGGGCGTCTCGACCGACGAGGCGGCAGTCGACGTCCGGGAGCACGCGGGCGCGATACAGGGCTGGCTGCAGCAGACTTCGTTCGAGGAAGACGGCTGGAGGTCGGAGGTTAGCCTCGCGAGCGCGCGCTACGGTGTGAAAGGCAGGTGTGACGCGCTCCGGCGAGGCCGGCCGGTCGAGCTGAAGACGGGTAAGAGCGTCTCGAGCGAGCCGTACTTCCAGGACAAGATACAGGTGGCGCTCTACGCCCTGTTGCTCGGTGAACGCGGCGTGCCGGTGTCGTCGGGCTCGGTGCTCTACACGAAGAACGCCACGCTGGATCGGTCGGAGGGCGACGTCTCGCCCGCGAAGGAGTTCAGGCTGTCGGACGGCTTGCTGGACTTCGCGCTCCGCAAGCGGAACGAGGTGGCGTCTATGTGCGTGGAGATAGAGGTGCCCACGGGCCACGAGGCCGACGCCGACTGCGACCGGTGTTTCGAGCGCGACACCTGCATGGCGGTCGCCGGCCGTCTCGACCAGGAGTCGAAGGCCGGTCGGCTGGGCGAAGCCGTCTCGCGGAGGACGAGGGAGTTCTACGTCGACCGTTACGAGGACGTAGAGAGACGTAGGCGCGAGTTGCTCGAGGAGTTCGGTCGTCTCTCGCGGGGAGAGCGCTCGCCGGACTACTCGATAGAGGGTCTCGAACCTCTCGGCAGCCGGCGGTCGGACGGCGGCTTCGTTACGACGTGTTCGAAGCCGCCGGAGTCGTCGAAGATACGCGAGGGGGACGTCGTGCTCGCGAGCCGCGGCCGGCCGTTGCACGGCGAGCGCGCCCGGGTTCGCGCGCTGTCGCCCGAGCGCATAGAGCTAGAGGCGTCGGTAGAGCTCGACGTGTCGCGCGTCGACGTCTATCCCTCGGAGTACGGCTTCGACGGCGAGCTATCGGCGCTCCACGACTTCTGTGTGACCGGGCCCGGAAGGTCGCGTCGCGTGTTCTTCGGCGAAGTCGAACCCTCGTTCGAGGACGTGGAGGTGTCGGTCGACGCCAACCCCGGTCAGACGCGCGCCGTCGAACGCGCCGTCGGAGCCGATGACGTCTGTCTCGTGAGGGGGCCTCCGGGGACGGGTAAGACGTACACTATCGCGAGGATGGTGGTCGAGATGGTGGAGCGCGGCGAACGCGTCCTGCTGTCGTCGTACACCAACCGTGCGGTCGACAACGCTCTCGAGGCGTTGCTCGAAGCCGGCGACGTCGACGTCGTGCGCGTGGGCACGGAGCACGGCGTCAGGCAGGACATGCGGGGTCTGATGGCGGGCTCGGTCGACGTCGACGTGCGTGACGCGGACGTCGTCGCGGCTACGACGTCGTCGTGTGGCTCGCGCGTGATGCGGGAGCTGGAGTTCGACCGTGTGGTTCTCGACGAGGCGTCTCAGCTGACGGATACGGCGGCGCTTCCGGCGTTGAACCGCGGCCGTCCGTGGGTGCTCGTGGGTGACGACCGCCAGCTTCCGCCCGTCGACGGCGACGGGTCGGTGTTCGAGCGCCTGCTCGACCGGTATCCTTCTGCGCTCGTCGAACTGCGTCGTCAGTACCGGATGGCGGCGCGTATCCAGGCGTTCTCCGCGATGGAGTTCTACGACGGCGATCTGATTCCGGCGTCGGAGGACGTCGCCCGCCGGTCGCTCGATGACCTCGATGGTGTCGACGTGGCGCGGCTGCCGGAGGCGCTCGACGACACCGTCTGTTTCGTCGACGTCGAGTCTTCGGACGACGGCAACGTCTCGGTCGAGGAGGCCAGACGGGTGGCGGAGGTCGTCGACGCTCTCGTGGAGGCTGGCGTCCGGGAGTCGGACGTCGGCGTGATCGCTCCGTTCAGGGCGCAGGCTTCGGAGGTTAGGGCGAGAGTCCCGGAAGGCGTCGCGGTCGACACGGTCGACAGGTTCCAGGGTTCGAGTTCGGAGGTGGTCGTCGTGTCGTTCGCGGCTTCGGGTGACCTGGAGAGCCCGGTCTTCGATGACGAACGGAGGTTGAACGTCGCGCTGTCTCGTGCTAAACGTCTGCTGGTGCTGGTGGGTGACGTCGAGGTCCTGTCGTCTCGTCCGCTGTACGCACGTATGGTGGACTGGGCGGAAGGCGGTAATAGGACCGGGTAATTCCCGGTACCGAGAAGTACGCTTTCTGTTTAGCGAATATTCTTTCCGGTGTCCAAACCTATAAGGCCGGGGAGGTCGTACCACGAGACGAACCATGAGCCCACCACGGAACGTACTGCGCGAAAAAGGCACAGTAGAGGACAACGGCATACGAATCGACGTCGACAAAGCCGAGCAGATAGTCGACGCCCTCAACACCGACCTCGCCGCCACCTACGTGCTATACCACCAGCTACGCAAGCACCACTGGAACGTCGAAGGAGCCGAGTACCGCGACCTCCACCTGTTCCTCGGAGACGCCGCCGAGAGTGCCGAAGAAGCCGCCGACGAAATCGCCGAACGCGTGCAAGCGATAGGAGGCGTGCCGCTAAGCGGTCCGTCTACGCTCGAGGACAACGCGCCCGTCGAGTTCGAGGGCGAGGACGTCCTCGACATTAGGACGTCGCTCGAGAACGACCTCGAGGTCTACGGAGACATCGTCGAGACGGTACGCGACCACGTCGAGCTGACGACGGACCTCGGCGACCACGCCACCGCCGAAATACTCCTCGATCAGCTAGTCGAACTAGAGGAGTACGCTCACACGATAGAGCACTTCCTCGGCGACGACAGCCTCAAGCAGTAGAGGTTTCGAGCGCCGGGCAGCGGTGAGCTGGGAGAAAGCTATCCAGCCGAGCAGAAAGCCTGGGTGCCGAACACTGCGCCATCCTCACCGGGAGCCACGCCCACGCCCATCGAACGCCAGCCCTCCGCGAGGAGGTTCTCCCGGTGTTCTTCGGACGCCAGCCACTCCTCGACGAGGCCGCGCGCCAGGTCTTCCTCCGAAACGAGCAGGACTGGCTCCTCCGAGAAGCTAGACTCGAACAGGACGCGGTACCAGACGACTGCGGCGTTCTCGCTCGCCTCGAACTCCCCGAGGTCCGACCTGCGGTCGCCGCAGAGCTCCGTGTACCGGTCCTCAGGCGTCTCGTTGGCCGGGTTGACGTGGCCGACGTAGCCGACCTCCGACATGTTGACCGAGTGGTCCCGGGCTGCATCCGAGAGATTCGAGGCTCTTTCCACCTCTTCTAGACCGTTTTCGGCGCGCACGCGGTTGGTGTGCTCGACCACGAGGCGCTCGACCTCCTCGACGTCGACGTCACCGACGTCTGGCTCCCCGAGCTCCTCCGCGGAGCCGAACGGCTCCTTGTCGGGCGTCGAGTTCGCGACCTGGACTATCTCCTCGTTCTCGCCAGGCCCGTAGACGGCGCCGCCGACGCCGAAGCCGAGCGCGCCCGCGAGCAACGCTATGCCGAGAACGGCAAGCAAGACTTCGGTTTCGGGTAGCCGGGAGTCGGGAGAACCGGCGTCGGACTCCGACGCGTCCACTTCGACCGAGGGCATCCGGAGCTACTCGTGGACCTCGACGGTGCTGTCCGTCGAGATCCATCCGTCGGAGTTCGAGCTGTCGACGAAGACCAGGCGTCCGGGCTTGGTCGAGTGGACGCGTATGCGCCGTATCGCTCGCCTGCACTCCTCCGGCAGGTCTGCTTCGTCCGGCGCCTCCGCAGGTGGACGCGTCGGCTGCACCGTCTCGTCTTCGTGGGAGTCCATCGGCGTGGTTTAGGTGGGCCAAAAGAAAAACCTTTCCGAATCCCGGTCCTACCGCCGCCGTGAGCCCCCGCGACGGATACTACCGGAAGGCTAAGCGAGAGGGCTACCGAGCGCGCTCGGCGTACAAGCTACAGCAGATAGACGACGAGGTAGACCTGTTCGACGCAGACGACGTCGTCGTCGACCTAGGCGCCGCCCCCGGAGGATGGCTCCAGGTCGCGAGCGAGAGAGCCGGGCGCGTCGTCGGAGTCGACATCCAGGAGATAGACGAGATAGACGGCGTCGACACGGTGCAGGGCGACGTCACCGAAGACGCAACCGTCGAACGCCTCCGAGACGCAGTCGACGAAGCAGACGTCGTAGTCTCGGACATGGCGCCCGACGTAACCGGCGAGTGGAGCGTCGACCACGCCCGCAGCGTCCACCTCGCGCGCACCGCCCTCGACGTCGCCCTGAACCTCCTGAGAGGCGGAGGTTCTTTCGTCGTCAAGGTGTTCCAGGGCCGCGAACTCGACGGCTTCCGCGACGAAGTAGAGCGCGAGTTCGAGGACGTCCGCACCGTCGTACCCGACGCCTCTCGCGACGAGTCGAGCGAGGTCTACGTCGTCGGACTACGCAGGCTGACGGCGCCCGTCCGCGTCGGAGACGTCGTCGAAGTCGAGGTGGAGAGCGAGGGCGACGAGGGCGACGGAGTGGCGCGCGTCGAAGGCTTCGTGGTCTTCGTCCCCGACACCGAAGCCGGCGACGACGTCGAAGTCGAGGTCACCGAGGTACACAGGCGGTTCGCCAGAGCCACGAAGACCGGGTAAAGTCCCGTTCGCAGCCAGAAGAAATAAACACCGTTCGAGCAGAAACCAGATTATGTACTGTCCGTCGTGCGGCGAACGAGTGGAAGCCGGCGACATGTTCTGCAGGCACTGCGGCGAGCCACTCGAACGAACCGCAGCCGATACGTCTACCGGTCGCACGCCGGAGACGCCGTACGTCGAGAGCACGGGCGTGATGCCGCCGCTCGTCCACCTGCTCGGCGT
>JBKGYY010000027.1:0-15302 GCA_046545855.1 Halobacteriales archaeon
GCCGTGTGCTCGACGTTCTTCCGGACGACGTCGACTACCTCTACGCGTCGAGCACCGGGGTATACGGCCCCGGTGACGGCTCCTGGGTCGACGAGGAGACACCTCTGGAAGCCGACACGGGATGGCGTGAGGTCATGGTCGACGCCGAACGTCTGGCGAGCGACGCAGGCGGCACCGTCGTCCGGTTCGCGGGTCTCTACGGACCCGGTCGGTTGAGCCCCGACCGGTACCTCGACGGCGCCACGGTGAAGAGCGGCTACCTCAACCTGCTGCACCGGGACGACGCCGCGTCGGCCGCCGTCGCCGCGCTCGACGGAGAGAGGTCGCTCTACGTCGCGGTCGACGACGAACCCGTCCACCGTCACGATCTTTCGCGGTGGCTGGCTGAGCAGACGGGTCGCGAAGTCGGCGAACTCGTCGACGAAACCGCGCGCTCGAACAGGAGATGTTCGAACCGACGCCTGCGGTCGGAGGGCTGGCGGCCGGTCTATCCGTCGTACCGCGAGGGCTTCGTCGACGCTCTCGACCTACCCGTTTAAGGAAGGCTGAAGCGACTTACACGCGAGCGAACCACTCCCGCATACGGGAGGAGTACGCCGTGTCTCGGACCACGCCTCTGACGCCCGTCGAGGAAGCCGTCTACCACCTCGAGGAGTTCACGGACTCCTGGAACGTCCAGATAGAGGTCGAGACCGACGACGTCGACGCCACCCGTCTGTACGACGCCGCCGTGGCCGCCGGCGAACACCATCCGATGGCCCGCGCCCGCCTCGACGAACACGGCGGCCTCGACAGCCGTCTCTACTGGAGGATACCCGATGACGTCGACGGACTCGAGTTCGACAGCGTGGAAGCCTACGACACCAGCGACGTAGACGAGATACGCCGTGAGTTCTACTCTCGTGGCTTCGACGTCGTCGAAGACCTGCCGTACCGCGTACGTCACGTAGACGTCCCTGACGGCGACCGCTTGTTGTTCTCGTTCTGCCACGTTCCCTGCGACGGAGTCGGCGCTCTCAGGCTCGTGAGGACCGTCTCGGACGTCTACCGCGGCCGCGAGCCGGAGCCAGACCCCGTCGACTTCGACGAGTACCGCTCGGCCGTCGAGCGCCTCCGACCGGACGACTTCGGAGGCAAGCTACGCCAGCTCGTCAACGCCGCCGGCCACCTGCCGAACGCCGTCGACAGGCCCTCGCGCGTGGCGGGCGAGTCGGACGACGGAGACGAGAGGTGGGGCTTCGTCCACCGCGAGGTAGACGACACCGCGTCGCTCGTCGACGGCAGGCCGGAGGGCGTCTCCGTCAACGACCTGCTTCTCGCGGCGTTCCACCTCGCTATAGAGCGGTGGAACACGGAGCACGACGCCGGCGCCGGCAAGGTCAGCCTGATGATGCCGGTCAACCTACGGCCGACCGAGTGGTTCTACGACGTCGTCGGCAACTACGTCTTGTTCGACCGCGTGGCGACGCGCCCGCGCCACCGCGACGACGTTCGCTCGGCCGTCGCGGAGGTCGCACGTCAGACCCACGAGATAAAGCACGCGGAGACACACGTCGGCCTCCTGGAGTCGATGAAGCTGATTCCGCGGGGGACTCCCGTCGGCCTCCGGGGCCGGTTGACGGAGTTCCTTCGGGGGCCCGGCGAGGGCTTGATGGATACCGCGGTGCTCTCGAACCTCGGTCGCGCGCCGGAGCCCGTGGAGTTCGGCTCCGACGCCGCGCTTTACTTCAGTCCGCCGTGCCGGGCGGCTACCTCCGTCGCGATAGGCGCGGTGACGGTGGACGGCACGCTGTACCTGGTTCTGAGGCACACGCTCGAACACCTCGACCGCGCTGCAGCCGAGAGGCTGATGGACGTCTACATGGACGAGCTCGACCGGGTGGAACGCGTCTGAGGGCCGTTCGGGCCGGCCGTGCGGTCGCTGGCTTACTGGAAGCCGCGTTCGACGGCTTCGCCTTCGTCTATCTCGCCGCGGCTTAGCTCGCGCGCCATGCGCTCGTACCGCTCGACGTCGTCGGGGTTGAGCGACGGCCTGACGTTCTCGAGCGCCTCGTCGAACTCCTCGGTCGTGATACGCACGTTGTCGACCGCCGTCTCGATGTCGTCTGGTTCGACGCCCTCGATGAACTCGCGCATCGCGGCCATCGAGGCCTCGCGGCAGACGGCTTCGATGTCGCTGCCCGTGTAGCCCTCGGTGCGCTCGGCGAGCGAGCCGAGGTCGACGTCGTCTGCGAGCGGCGCACCTCTCGTGTGTATCTCGAATATTCTGCGCCGTGCTTCCTCGTCGGGCAGCGGCACCTCGACGAGTTCGTCGAGCCTGCCGGGACGGAGCAGCGCTTTGTCGATGCGGTCCGGCCGGTTGGTGGCGGCGATGACCTTGACGTTACGGAGCTCCTCGACGCCGTCTAGCTCGGTCAGGAGCTGTGAGACGACGCGCTCGGTGACCTGGCTGTCCATGTTGCCTCCGCGCTCGGGTGCGATGCTGTCTATCTCGTCGAAGAAGATCACGGCGGGCGCGTTCTGCCGGGCTTTCTTGAACACCTCGCGCACTCCTTTCTCGCTCTCTCCGACGTACTTGTTGAGGAGCTCCGGTCCCTTTATCGAGATGAAGTTGCTGTCGCTGGCGTTGGCGACGGCCTTCGCCAGCAGGGTCTTGCCGGTGCCCGGAGGCCCGTACATGAGTATGCCCTTCGGCGGTTCGGCCGACAGCTTCTCGAAGACCTCGGGGTACCGGAGAGGCCACTCGACGGCTTCGACCATCTTCTGTTTGACGTCGTCGAGGCCGCCTACGTCGTCGTAGGTGACGTCGGGTACTTCGACGAAGACCTCGCGCATCGCGCTGGGTTCGACGCCTTTCATCGCTTCCTCGAAGTCGTCTTCGCGGACCTCGAGGTCCTCGAGAACCTCGGCTGGTATCTCTTCGGCGTCGACGTCTATACGCGGTCGGACGCGCCGTAGTGCGTTCATCGCTGCTTCTTTCGTCAGCGTGGCGATGTCGGCGCCGACGTATCCGTACGTCCGGTCGGCGTAGTCGTCGAGGTCGACGTCTTCCGCGAGCGGCGTGCCCCGCGTGTGTATCTGGAGTATCTCGAGCCGGCCGTCGCGGTCGGGGACTCCGACCTCTATCTCGCGGTCGAACCGGCCGCCGCGCCGTAGGGCGTTGTCGACGGCGTCGACGCGGTTGGTGGCGGCGATGACGACGACTTCGCCGCGGTCTTCGAGGCCGTCCATCAGCGAGAGTAGCTGTGCCACGACGCGGCGTTCGACCTCGCCCGTGACGTCCTCTCGTTTCGGCGCGATGCTGTCTAGCTCGTCGATGAAGATGACGCTTGGCGCGCCTTCGGCGGCCTCCTCGAACACCTCGCGCAGCTGTTCTTCGCTCTCGCCGTAGTACTTCGACATTATCTCGGGGCCGCTGATCGTGTGGAAGCCGGCGTCTACTTCGTTGGCGACGGCTTTTGCGATGAGGGTCTTGCCGGTTCCCGGTGGCCCGTGGAGGAGCACGCCTTTGGGTGGGTCGATGCCGAGCTGTTCGAACAGCTCGGGGTGGCGGAGCGGGAGCTCTATCATCTCGCGCACTTTCTCGAGTTCGTCGTGGAGTCCGCCTATGTCCTCGTAGGTGACGTCCGGGACGTCGCTCTCGGCTTCGGGTGCTGCCTCGGTGGCTGGCTCGCTCTGCCATTCTACGGCTGTGGAGTCGTCGACGACGACTGCTCCGTCGGGCTCCGTCGTCTGGACGACGAAGGTGAGCGGGGTGTTGAGGAGTCCTACTCGGACCTGCTGGCCTGCCTGGAGCGCGCGGCCGTTGAGGTTGCGTTTGAGGAGCTTGGACATGTACTCCTCGTTGCCCTGTATCCTGACGGCTTGCGACGGGGCTACGACGACTCTTTCGGCGCGGGCTGCCTCGACTCGTTCTACCTCTACTCTGTCTTCGAGTCCTGCGCCTGCGCCGTTTCGTGTCTCGCTGTCTATGCGTACGACTCCGGTGCCGGTGTCCTGGGGGTAGCCTGGCCAGACCTTGGCTACGGCTTTGCGCTGGCCTCGTATCTCGACTACGTCGCCTGCGCTGAGGTCTAGCTCCTGCATCGCTCGTTTGTCGACGCGGGCGATGCCGCGTCCTGCGTCGTTGGGCTTTATGCGTCCTACTTTGAGCGTCGTAGATGTCATAGTACTAACTATGGGTAAGCGAGTACAACATATAAGGCTTTCGGCGGCACCTCCCGCCGCGAAACACCCGAACCCGGCAGACAACACTCCCCGCCCAAACCACGACCGAACGCCGCCACTCCGACACCGCCGGACGTCTAGCAGGACGCCCGCGACGACACACCGCTAGTCGCGCTCGAGATCGTACTCCCACTCCGTCACGCCGCCCTCCAGGCTCGCGGCCTCACCGTCGAAACCCTCGTACGACTCGATCAACCGCGCCGCCTGCTTCGAACTCTCGCCGATAGGACACACGACGACGACGTCGTCCCGCCACTCGTAGCCGTCTATCTCCATCGTTAGCTTCGCGAACGGAACGTTGTCCGAGCCCGGGATGTGACCCTGCGCGAAGCTCGGCGGGTTCCTGATGTCGACGACCTGGACGTCCTCGCCCTCGTCTAGCTTCCGCTTCAACTCGTCCGAAGAGATCTCCTTCACCATACACCCACGTGGCGTAACGCCAGATAGAGGCTTTCGGAATCGGCAAACCTTGCGCTCTAGACCCGATAACACCCGATCGCGTGCCACTAACCGCGTTCCAACCTGCCTTCAGAGACGAGGCGACGCAGAAACCCCCGGCGACCGTAGCCCCGCCTCCGGACGACGCGACACACTCGAACCCAGCGGTCGGGGCCAGCCCGAGCCAACCAAAAGAAACGAGACGGAGAGCCAGGGAGACCAGCCGAAAAAGTTAGATCGGCGAAGCCAGCCCAAAAGCGATTTACTCGCACGAACCCAACAACCGTGGGATGACCGAGCTCAGCCGCCGGGATCTACTGATCTCAGCCGTCGCCGCCGGCGGGACGACCGCGCTCTCCGCCTGCCTCGAAAGAGAGCAACCCGCGCCACGCGGAGACACCTCGAACCCGCCGGAGAGACAGCACGCCTGGGACGACCACATGGCGACCGACGAACACGGCAACGTCGAGATGCCACGACACCACCTGTTGCTCCTCGGCGACGTGACCGAAGACCCCGAAGCTCTGGAGACTTCGTTCACCGACCTCGAGCGCGCGTACGAGTGGAGTCACGAGGGCCTGTTGTTCACCGTGGGCTACGGACCGTCGTACTACGAGGACCGCGACCTCGAGCCACCGGTGCCAGAGCCCGAACCCCTCGCGAGCTTCGAGGACCCAGAACTCGACGCCCACGACTTCTGCATCCACCTCGCGAGCGACCGCGCGTCCACCCTGCTCGAAGTAGAGAGCGCGTTGAAGGACGAGGTCGACGAGGCCAACGGCGTCGAAGTCGAGCCAGCCGTCGACGTGCTCGACTTCAGCGAGCGACGGACGGGCTTCGTCGGCGCCGGCCTGCCCGCCGACAACCAGGACGTCGACGGCGTACCCTCGAGCGAACCCGTGCCCGAGGACACACCTCAGTACATGGGCTTCAAGTCCGGTTTCCGCGCGAACCAGGCGACGGAGGACCGCGTGACGATACAGGAAGGCGACCTCGCTGGAGGCACGACGCAGCACGTCTCGTCGATGTCGATAGACCTCGTCCAGTGGTACGAGCAAGACAGCAGGTACCAGCGCGTCGCAAAGATGTTCTGTCCCGCTCACGCCGAGGAAGACCGCGTCGACGGAGCCGGCGACAACCTCGGTGACGAAGCCCTGACGGACGACTGCGTAGGCGAGGAGACGACCCGCGAACACGCGAGAACGTACGGCACCGTTGGTCACAGCCAGAAGATGACTAGCGTGCGCGAGGACGACGAACCCCTGATGATACGCAGGGACTTCAACTCGACCGACGGCGACCGGGCGGGCCTACACTTCGTCGCTCTCCAGCGCACTATACAGGACTTCGTCGAAACACGCGAGGCGATGAACGCCGGCGACGTTGCATCCGACACCGCCGTGGGCACGCGGACCAACAACGGAATCCTCCAGTACATCGAACTCGACAGCCGAGCAAACTACTACGTGCCGCCGCGCGAACGGAGGGCGACACCCGGGTGAACGGCTTCGTGGCGTCCGGGAAGCCGACGCCAGACGTCACGGGGCCGCGAACCGGATGCCCACACGAACCAGCCGTACACGGTGACTTGGAGACACCGCCCTTCGGCGGAAGTCACAGTCCCAGCGCCTCGAGCGGCGTCGACCCCATGGCCAGCGCACCCAGGAAGAAACCGGCTATCGAGCCGCCGTTCAACAGCGGCAGGCCGGCGTGAGGCTTTCCGCGCGACACCAGAAGCATCAGGAACGCGAACCCCAGGAAGCCACCGACTACGGCGCCCTGCGCCGCGTGGTTGACGGCGAGCGGTGCGTCGAGGAAACGGAGGGCGCTCGCCGCGAGCACCGTGGGTATCACGGCGTCGCCGAGGCCCATGTAGAGGGCGTCGCGGTCGTCGTCCTCGACGGCCTCGTGCTCGAGGAAACTGTAGTCGAGCGACCGAGGCACGACGAACAAGACCGGTAGACGCATCTCCATCACGCCGTCGGCGAGCGTGAGCATGTGCTTGGTTCGGTAGACGGCTACGGCGTCGTAGACCGCGAGCAAGCCGAGCAAAAGCACGGCGGGCAACGGAGACAGGCTGATGCCGAAGATAGCGGCTCCGCCTGCGCCGACGAGCACGCCTGCGCCGTCGACGACGTACCACTCGGGGTGGACGTAGAGCGAGAGCACGACGACGCCGGCGACGGCGACGCCGGCGACGTCCGGCAGGAACGCAGACGCGACGTAGAACGACAGGACTCCGACGCTGAACAGCACGCCGACGCGGACGACGAAGTCGAAGTCGAACTTCATCGCGGCTATCATGCCCGCCGTCATAGCGAGCACGAGGCCCACGAACACCAGGGTGTTCGAGGGGTCCTCGGGCGCGTCGGACACCTCCATGCCTGCGTCGGCGAACGGCACCACGAGGTATAGCGCGAGACCCACGACGGCGATGTAAAGCACGAACATCCCGGCGTACGGCAGCGACGACCGAAGGTCCATGTCCGTAGGAGGATAACCAGTCACCTACCTCTGACGGTATCTACCCGTGTCTGTCGCTCGCCACCCGCCTTCCACGTCGCGGAAGCCGTGCGTTCACCCTTCGAGGACTTCGTCGGCGCGTCCGACGGCGCTCTCGAGCACGTCCACCTCGGCTTCGAGCGCCTCGGCTTCCTCCCGGAGCTTCCGCCGTCTCCGTTCGAGTTCGTCGACGTCGCTGTCGCCCGCGGCGACGTACGCCCGCCTGAGTCGCTCGTACTCGCCCGAGATAGAGAGCCTCCGTAGCTCCCGGAGGGCTTCGAGCGTCTCCGGCGACGCGAAGTCCGAGGTCAAGCGTAACAACGCCGGAGCCAGGTGCTCGACGACGTCGCCCTCGACGTCGACGTCCACCGTGAACGGCTCGACGTCGAACCACTCGAGGAAGCCGACGGGGACGGCGTCCCTGAACTCCGCGGGGTCGTCGACGACGTGGGAGAGCTTCGAGTCCGAGTAGCCGTGTAACTCGAGTACCTCTTCGACGGTGCGTTCTCCGACGGCTTCGCGCAGACGACTTCCGTCTTCCGTCGACACCGGGAGGTCGGGCAACAGGGGCTCGGCGTCGACGGAGGCACCTAGCTCGACGACGTCGGCCGCGGGCGCCTCGCGGAAGTACGAGTCGAAGTCGGCTCGAACGCCTTCGACGTAGGCTTCGAGCGCGTCGACGAAAGCCGAGGTGTCGACGTCGTCGTGCCGTCGGACGCGTTCGACCTCGCGTTCGACCTCCCGTAGCTCGTCTTCGACTTCCTTCAGGCGGTTCGACTTCGAGCGAGCCTCCGACCGAAGTTCGTCGCGCAGACGCCTTGCGTCGTCGAGAGCCTCCAGATCGTCGTCGAGAGACTCGAGGTCGGACGCCGCGCGCTCGAAGTGCTTGGGACGGAGCGTCCGGCGGTCGAACCTCTCGGCGGCCGCGCGGATGACCTCGGCTCCGTGGACGTCGTCCTCATCGACGGATTCCTCCACGCCCGCGGCTATCGAGCGCGCTTCGACGTACGACCCGAAGTCACCGTGTCCCGTCGCCTTCTCCTCGTACTCCCTGAGCACGCGTTCGAGCGTCTGCCGTAGCTCGCGCGCTCGCTCGAGCCGGTCTAAACCCGCGTTTTCGACGCGTTCGACCGCTTCCGACAGCCGTTCGACGTCACCGTCGTCCATCGACCGCGGTTCGAGTTCGCGCACCAAAACAGATTTGGACTACTCTCGCGCGACGACGACGTACGTCTCCAGGCGCTCGCGCACTACGTCTACCGAGAAACCCGCGTCACGCAGGGCGTCGGCGGCCCCGGCGGCCGAAGCCCTCTCTCCCAGCGGAGGACCGCTCGCTCCCTCGCCTTCGGCCGACCAGTCGACGGCGACGACCCGGCCGCCCGGGCGGACGACCCTCCGTACCTCGGCGTGCGACCTGGGGTCGTCTACCTCGTGGAAAGTCATCGTCGAGTACGCGAGGTCGACCGAGGAGTCACGGAGCGGCAGGCGGTCGACGGACGCAACGAGTGGTTCGACGGACGCCGGCATGCCGTGCTCGCGGAACACACGGTGCATGCCGCGCTGGACGTCGAGGGCGACCAATACGTCGACGTAGCCGGCTACGTCGCGGGTGTAGAAACCCGTGCCCGAGCCGAGCTCGAGGGCGACGTCGTCGTCCGAAGGCTCGAGCACCTCGAGAAGCTCGTCGCGCGACAGATACCGGTACCGCGAGACGTCCTCGAGTTCGCCGGCGCGCTCGACGGGATACGTGTGGTGGCCGACGTCGTTCATCCTATCGTAAGCACCCGGTCGGAGTCGACGACAAGGTCGAGGAGGTCGTCCATAGTCGATATCGGGCAGGCTGCGTCGTCCATCAAACCTCGCCTCCTAGCACCTTCGCAGCCGTCAACACCGGGTCCCAGACCGGGCTGAACGGCGGCGCGTACGCGAAGTCCATCGACTCCAGCTCCTCCACCGTGACGCCCGCGTGGAGCGCAGTCGCCACGGAGTTCACGCGGTGGGCGACGCCCTCCCGACCCACCATGCTGACGCCGAGCAACCTCCCGGTGTCGCGGTCGCCGGTCAAAGTCACCTGTATCTCGGTTCCACCCGGGTAGTAGTGGGCGCGAGAGCCGACGTCGACGGTCACCGAAGCGACGTCGAAACCCGCTTCCGAGGCCTCGCGCTCGAGCAAGCCCGTGCGCGCCACCTCGAGGTCGAACGCCTTGAGCGTCGCCGTACCGGCTATCTCCCCCGTCTCGGTGGGCTCTCCCGCGACGGTCGAGCCGACGGCGCGTCCAGCGCGGTTCGCCGTTAGAGCGAGAGGCACGTGAGCGACCTCGCCGGTGACGGCGTGCGTAGACTCGGCGCAGTCGCCGGCGGCGTAGACTCCGTCGACCGACGTCTCGCCGTACTCGTCCGTGGCTATCGCGCCCGTCTCACCCGTCTCGACACCGGCTTGCTCGGCTATCTCGACGTTGGGGACGACGCCGGCGCCCACCACGACGACGTCGACTTCGAACTCGTCTCGCTCGGTGCGCACGCGTTCGACGGAGCCGTCGCCCTCGAGGGCTTCGACCGCGGTGTCGAGATGTAGCCCGACGTCGTGCTCGCGGAGGTGGTCTTCGACGACGCGCGCCGACTCCTCGCCGAAAGGCGCGAGAACGTGCGGAAGCATCTCGAACAGACATACGTCGAGGCCCCGTGCGTGGAACGCCTCGGCTAGCTCGACGCCGACGTAGCCGCCGCCGACGACGCCAGCGACGCCGTCGCCGTCGAGTCGCTCTACGTCCCGCTTCAGAGCGCGGCCGGCGTCCATGCTCTGGAAGGTGTGGACGCCGTCGAGGTCGAGGCCTTCGACCGGCGGCTCGAGCGCCCGCGCGCCCGTCGCTATCAACAGGTCGTCGAAGCTCTCGCGGTAGCTTCCTTCGGGCCCCTCTACGGCTACCTCGCTGGCGTCGACGTCTATCTCGACGGCTTCGGTCTCCGTCCGGACGTCGACGTCGCGGTGCTCGCGGAACTCCTCCGGCGTCACGGCTACGAGGTCGTCGAGCGACTCTATCTCGCCTTTGACGTAGTAAGGGAGGCCGCAGGCGCCGTACGAAGTCCACTCGCCTCGTTCGAAGACCACGATGTCGAGCGACGGGTCGACTCTTTTGGCCTTGCTCGCCGCGCTCATGCCCGCGGCGTCACCTCCGATCACGACTAGATCCGCCATACGTCGAGACACCGGTTCCGCGGATAAAGAGGTTGGCGTGGTTACCGTTAGACGGGAAACAGACGGCCGCTCGGAACACGGCGTGCGGTAGCCCGGAGCGACGACGCCCGCCATCGCCGCCTCTGCCACCCTCTCCCACTTCGTGAGACGCCACCGCATCTGACTTGTAGGTGGCGCTCCAAAACCAGACGTGATGTCTTCGGAAACAGTCATCGACCTGCTCAGGAAGTCCTACCAGGACGAGATAGAGACCGTGATGAACTACCAGACGAACGCCATCGTCCTCGACGGCGTCCGCGCGGAGGAGATAAAGGAGAGCCTCGAGGAGGACGTGCAGGAGGAGCTAGGCCACGCCGAGATGATCGGTCAGCGCCTCAAGCAGCTAGACTCCAGGCCGCCGGCGTCGATGGAGTTCGAAGCCCGGCAAGACAGCCTCCAGCCGCCCGAGGACTCGACGGACGTCGTCTCCGTCATCGAGGGAGTGCTCGAGGCCGAGGAAGACGCCATAGAGACCTACCGGGCGCTCGTCCACGCGGCCCAGGACGCCGACGACCCAGTGACCGAGGACCTCGCGGTGACGTTGCTCGGAGACGAGGAAGCGCACAGGACGGAGTTCAGGGGCTTCCAGAAGGAGTACAGCTAGACGCACAGAGACGCTCGCGAGACGGACGCGACTCAGGCCGAAGTTTGGGAAAGAAGTAAGACACGTCACCCCAAGCCTCGAACGATGAGCGACTCAGGCCGCCGGAGGCCCGACGACGAAGACGCCTCCGAACCGAGAGCGCCGGCCTACGGAAAAGCCGTTCCCGACCGATTCTCCTCCGACGAGGTGTTCCAGCGCATCGTCTCCGCCGCCGACGAAGAAGTCACATGCCGTCTCCGCGAGCTTTTCTTCAGCGGAGTCGCCGCCGGCTTCGCTATATCCATCACGTTCCTCGTCTACGCCTCGATGTCCGCGACGGCCGACTCGAAGGTAGTCGGCGCGATGCTCTACCCACTTGGCTTCATCTACATAATCATAGGCGGCTACCAGTTATACACCGAGAACACCCTGCCGCCCGTCACCCTCGTCCTCGAACGCCTGACGAGCGTTCCATCCCTACTCCGGCACTGGCTCACCGTGCTCGCCGGCAACTTCACCGGAGGAGCCATCGGAGCAATCGTGCTCGTCTACGGCGGCGTCCTCGAACCCGAAGCCGCAACCCAGGCCACGGCGCTCGCCGAGAGAGGCGCGTTCGAGACCGAGTGGTGGCATCTGTTCTACAAAGCCGTCTTCGCCGGACTCATCGTCGCCGGCGTCGTCTGGGTCGAGTACGCGGCACGCGACACGATATCCCGGCTCGTCGTAGTCTACCTCGCGTTCCTCGCGATACCCATGGGCGACCTGTTCCACGTCGTCGTGTCGTTCACCGAGACCTTCTACCTCTACATCGAAGGCGGCGTCGCCCTCCACGTCGGCCTCCGCGACTTCGTCCTCCCGGTGCTCCTCGGGAACACCGTAGGCGGCGTCGTCCTCGTCACCCTCGTCAACTACTTCCACACGAGCGAAGAACGCCTCCAGGACGTCCGGTTCGAGGGCGTCGACCGCAGGCTGTCGCCGACAGAGTGGGTTTTCGGCCGGGCCGTCGGACGCTCGTACGTCCCCGTGCTCGACACCGCGGAGTCCGCGATACTCATGGACGACTCCTACCGCGTCGTCGTCCCCGTGTTGAACCCACGCGAAGACGCCGACATCGTGCGGTTCGCCTGCGCCATAGCGTCGGCGCGCGACAAAGCCACCGTGCACGCCGTACACGTCGTCCAGGCTCCCGAGAACATATCGCTGATACACGGCGACACGGCTCAGCGCATCACCGAGACCTCCGAACGCCTGATACGCGACCTGGGAGAGGTAGCCGAGGACTACGACGTCGGCTTCAAAGCCTCGACGCTCTCGACCCATCGCTCGCTCGAAGAGGTCTTCGACCTCGCCAAACGAACCAGACCCGACCTCGTCGTGATGGGATGGGGTGACGGCGACATATGGAGGGGGGCGCGAGCCGAACGCCGGATAGACGAGCTGACGAACCGGCTTCCCTGTGACTTCGTCGTGGTCGGCGACCGAGACCTCGACGCCAGCAGCCTGCTCCTGCCTACCGCCGGCGGCACGGACTCCGACCTCGGCGGCGAGGTAGCGTGCGCGCTACACGACGTGGTAGACACCGAAGTACACCTGCTGCACGTCGTCGCCCGCGAGAGCGAGCGACCGCACGCAGAGAGCTTCCTCGACGGATGGGCGGAGAAACACCACCTCGAGGACGCGAAGAAAGAAGTCGACACGTCGGGCGACGTCCAGGGCGCCATAAAACGAGCCGCCGAAGGACACACGATGGTCGTCCTCGGAGCCACCGACAAAGGCATGCTCTCCCGGCTGATATCACGGGCGCTCCACCTCGAGGTCGTCGAGGACATCGACGCCACCGTAGTCCTCGTCGAACGACCGCGCGAGCGCTCGCTCCGCGAACGCCTTTTCGGAGCCGGCACCAGCGCTAGCCGAAGGGGGACGACGCCCGAGAACGAGGACTGAAACCGCTCGACCCACCCGGCTTCCGACCGGACAACACTCGCGTGGACCGAGCCCGAGGACACAGGGAGGCGAACCCACATGAACCCGTCCAGACGCGAGTCTCGCGGCCGCCGCCACGTCGCTCGCAGGATGCCTGCACACCGACGGAAGCCCGACGGTAGCAGTCCGGGACTGAAGACGGACGGAGGAGAGCGGCCCGGTACAACCTTTCGCTCTAGCCGTCGGTGGGATTTTGAACTCGGGTCACTTCGCTCACTATCGCTCGCTCGTTCCTTCGGTTCAAATCACCACGCTCCGGCTGCGCTCCCCTCGGTCGCTTAGCCGTCGGTGGGATTTGAACCCACGGCCTAGTCCTTACAAGGGACTCGCTCTACCAGCTGAGCTACGACGGCGCGGTAGCCCGTATGGCGAGACGTAGTTTAACGGTTGCGATGGACGTAAGGCGACGGCGCGTCAAGCCGGTGCATGAGCTACGTCGAGGGCGCGAGGACCGTCGTCGAAACCTGCATGGCAGTCGACCCGGACGACGTCGTGTCGGTGGTGACCGACGCACGTCGTCGGGAGATAGGTCGAGCGATAGAGGAGGTTGCGCGCGAGCACGCCGACGAAGTCGTCTATCTGGAGATGTCCGTGGAGGGCGAGCACGGCGCGGAGCCGCCGGCGCCCGTCGCCGCCGCGATGCGCGAGAGCGACGTCGTCGTCGCGCCTACCACCCGGAGCCTGACGCACACTCGCGCTCGCATCGAGGCGTGCGAAGCCGGCGCGCGCGTGGCTACGATGCCCGGCGTGACGGCGAGGATGATGGAAGAGGCGATGCAGGCGGACTACTCCGAGGTCGACCGACGGGCGCGCGATTTCCTCGAGACGCTCGACGGCGCCAGCGAGGTCCGCGTCCGGTCGGAGGCTGGCACCGACCTCTTGCTCGACGTCGAGGGCAGAGGGTGGAAGGTCGACGTCGGCCTGTGTCAAGAAGCAGGCTGCGTCACCAACCTGCCGGCGGGAGAGGTGTACGTCGCGCCGAGGTCGGGCGACGGCCGTCTCGTCGTCGACGGCTCTATGGCTGGCGTCGGCAGGCTCGACGAACCCCTCGTTATCGAGTTCGAGGGCGGTCGAGCCGTCTCGATAGAGCACGAAGACGTCCGGGAGCGCGTCGACGCCGCCGGCGACTGCGGCAGGAACCTCGCGGAGCTAGGGGTGGGCCTCAACCCCGCGGCGACGTTGATCGGCGAGGTGCTTCAGGACGAGAAGGTGGCTGGAACCGTCCACGTCGCCGTCGGCGACAGCAGCGGCTTCGGCGGCGACGTCGAGTGCGACGTCCACCTCGACGGCGTCGTGCTCGATCCCTCCGTGGAGGTCGACGGCGTGGAGCTAGACTTACCTGGGGAGTCGTAGGCCTCGCTCACGAGGTTAGGCTCTGTCGGGGTGCTCGGCGTTCGCCGAACTCCGTCGGTCGGAGAGGTTGGACGGACCGCCACCCGCTCCCTCCACCCCTATCTCGCGGCCGTCGTGGCTCACTTCGACGGCCGTTGGAAGCTCGCCGTCGAACCTGAAGACGGCTTCGTAGCCTATCTCGCGCGTGCCCTCGGCACAGACGTCGCCGGCCTCGTCGACGTCTCGGGTTTCGACGGCGAGCGAGAGCGCGGACCCCTCCATGTCGGCGCTCTCTACCTGGGCGGTCTTGCAGAGGTCGGAGCCGTGGGTCCTGCCTTCGACGACGACTTCGCTCGACTCGACGTCGTGTTCCGCCGTGGCTTCGTCCACCTCCTCGCCGGTCTCCAGCGACGTCACCTCGAAGACGTACGTGAACCCCTCGCCCTCGCCCTCGTCCGTCCTGCCTTCGTCGGTGTAGACTCCGTCTCGCTCATCGGGCTCGTCGTCCTCCCGGTCTTCGCCGGCTTCGTCTTCCCCGGGGTCGAGGCATCCGGTAGTCACGAACGCGGCTGCCGAGAGCTTCATCAGATGTCTTCTCTCCATGACGACTGGCTCGCACGCCCTGTGTATATGTGTTTTCGGTTGCCGAGAGTGGGACGTAGGCTCCGCTGGTCTCGGATGTCGTTCGCTCCCCGGCCTTGGTCCTGACGTTTCCGGATGCCTATCTCTCGGCGCCCGCCTCGTCCGAGTCCCACGAGAGACCGTGCGTGGAGTCGTCGTGGCTGACTTCGGCTTCCGACGGTAGGCCGCCTTCGAACGACGCTACGAGCCGGTACTCGATGTCGACGAGGGCTTCGGTGCACATCTCGTCGTCTTCTCGGTCCTCGTACGTCTCTATACGGGCGGTGTAGATGTCTTCGTCGGCGTCGTAGTCGTCTTCCTCAAGCCTCGCGCTGTAGCAGCCGTTGTTTCCGGGTGCCGTCCCCGTTATGACGATCTCTC
>JBKGYY010000028.1:0-14552 GCA_046545855.1 Halobacteriales archaeon
CACATGGACGGCCACACGGTGACGACGATGGACGAAGCCGCGGCGGAGGGCGACGTCTTCGTGACGACGACGGGCAACTACGGCGTGATACGTCGCGAGCACTTCGAGCGCATGAAAGACGGCGCCGTCCTCGCTAACGCCGGCCACTTCGACGTAGAGATAGACCTCGAGGCGCTCTCCGACCTCGCGGTCGATACGAGAGAGGTTCGTGACGGCGTCCGGGCCTACGAGATGGAGGACGGCCGCCGTCTCAACGTCGTCGCAGAAGGCCGTCTCGTCAACCTCGCGGCGCCGGTTTCGCTCGGCCACCCCGTCGAGGTCATGGATCAGTCGTTCGGCGTCCAGGCGCTGTGCGTCGAAAGAGTCGTCGAAGAAGGCGTCGAACGAGGCGTCCACGACGTCCCCGACGAAGTCGACCGAAGCGTAGCCGAGATAAAGCTCGACGCCCTCGGAGTCGAGATAGACGAGATGACTCCGGAGCAAGAGGAGTACTGCGACGAGTGGCG
This sequence comes from Halobacteriales archaeon, assembly GCA_046545855.1. Classification (GTDB taxonomy): domain Archaea; phylum Halobacteriota; class Halobacteria; order Halobacteriales; family Halorutilaceae; genus JAQZDA01. Next base: position 507 of record JBKGYY010000028.1, read on the forward strand.
GCACGGGACCTAGGGCAGGAACGGCGGCCTCGGAGTCAGCCGTCGGCTGGTGCACACGAGGAACGACAAACGTTATATGTTCTCTAGTGTGGCTTAAGCAAGAGAGATGAACCGAAGTTACATCGCGGTCGCGTTGCTCTTGGGGCTCGCGGCCACTGCGGGATGCCTGGACAGCTTCGAGGACACCGACACGCTCGACTACGTGCCCGACGACAGCGACGCAGTCTTCCAGCTGGACATGGAGGTGATCGAGGACCCCGTGACCGAGAACCTCGGCGAACAGATGATAGAGCTAGAACGCGAACGCCAGGGCGACGACTACGACGGACCCGAGGACTACGAGGAAAGCCTCGAAGAGATACAGAATGACACCGACCTCGACCCACGCGGGATAGACGAGGTAACCGGTTTCGGCGAACTCGACTCCGACGACGAAGCCGGGGGCGTAGTCATGTCGGCGGCTTGGACCGAAGACGAGCTCGTCGAACAGATGGAAGGGAACGCCAGCGTCGAGGAAACCGAACACGCCGGCCGGACCGTCTACAACGTCACGCCCGACGACTCCATGCAGGACCCCTTCTACTTAGCCGCGCTCGACGACGGCGTCTACTCGATGGGCGACGAGACCTCGGTCCACGCCACCGCAGAGGTCGCCGCCGGGGAAGCCGATGCGCTGTCCGGCGATCTGCTCGAAGAGATAGAGAGGCTCGACGAAGACCACCTGGCGTTCGCCGTCGACCTCCCGGACGAAGCCTTCGACGAAGCCGAGCAGACGCCCGGGACGGAGTTCGACCCGGGTGCGTTCCAGGACATATCGGTGGTCTCGGGTTCGTACTACACCGAGGGCGAAGACGAACTCGGCGCCACCGTGAACCTCCGGGCGGCGGACTCGGACTCCGCCGAGGATATAGAGAGCGCCGTCGACGGCATCGTGAGCCTCGCGGGCATGGGGATGGGGGGCGAGCCTCCGGAGTTCGTGGAGGACGTCCTGGACTCCGTCGATATAAGCAGGGATGACTCGACTGTAGTCGTCGACTACGAAACCACCGTCGACGACGCCGTCGAAAACCTGGAGGCGTTACAGGAGGAACGCCTCGCCAGCGGTCCGTCGGTCGACGACGAGTTCGATTCGGGCTTGGACGAACCCGACGACTCAGTCGACAACACCACCGGGTCCGACGAAGGCTCCACCGACGAAGACGTGCCCGATGACTTCGAGGACGACTTCGAGGACGAGTTCGAGGAAGACGAGGAGACCGAACAGGACGACTGACCGGGGGTACAAGCCAGCGTGAAGTCGACGGCGCTGCTCAGGAAGGAAGTCGAGGTCGCGCGAGACAACCTCCCGGCCGTCATCGGCTTGCTCGTCCTCCTGCCTGCGGCGTTCGCCGGCTCGACCCTCGTCTTCGAGGACGTGTTGCCGCGTGACTCACCCGTGGCCGTCGTCTCCGACGACCACGATGCATCGACCGAACAACTGGAAGCCGTCGCCGACGTCCTCGCTCCCTTCGCCGACGCCACGGTGCACGAAGGAGACTGGCGGCGCGCTCTCGAGCGAGAGGAGGTGTATCTCGCGATACAGGTGCCCGGCGACCTCGAAGACGGAGAAGTCGTCGTCCACCACCACGGCGCGGTAGTACCGTTCGACGAACCCAGCGAGCTCCTCGTGTCGTCGCTCGACGGCCTGTCGCGGTTGGATGTCACGCTGAGCGCGTCTCGCGAGACCCACGGAGCCACGATAGAGCTCGGCGAGTACCTCTTGCCAGTCCTACTAACCCTGCTCGCCCTCGTCGTCGGCCTCGTCCACGTTCCAGGCGAGCTACGTCGGGAGCGCCGCGGTATCGACAGGCTCGCGCTCGACGTCCCGGTCCACCGAGTCGCTCTAGCGAAGATAGGTTTCTACGCGCTCGCTCTCGCGCTCCCAGTCCTCGTGTTCCACGGAGTCTCGACGTCGCTCGGCTACTCCGTCGACCTCCTGTCTCCGCCGGCGCTCGCCTTCCTCCTCGTGACCTACGTCTACGCCGCGGCTCTCGGCTCGGCCGTCATGTTCGCCGTGCGCCTGTCCCCGACGGGGAGGCTCGTCAACGCAGGCCTCTTGTTCGCCGTCGTCGTGCTCTCCAACCCCGTCTACCCCCTGGGTTTCTTCTCGTCGCTGCGGCGCGAGATAGCGTGGTACACGCCGACGTACCACAGCGCGCTCGGCGTCAGGAGCCACGCCACCAAGGACGTCGACATACACCTGTTCGCCGACCGACTCGCCCTGCTGACTGCGTTCGCCGTGGTCTCGCTCGCCCTCCTGTATCTCGCGTCCCGGAGGTACGAGAGACGATGACCGTCCGGGCGACGGACGCGACGGTCGAGTACCCCGAGGTCACGGCGCTCGACGGCGTCAGCCTGTCGGTAGACCCCGGCGAGCTAGTCCTTCTCGCCGGACCCAACGGCGGCGGCAAGACGACGTTTCTCGACGTCGTCAGCCGCCGGCTACGTCTCGACGGCGGCTCCGTGGACGTCGAAGGCGACGTAGGCAGGGGCTTCCAGGAGCCCCGGGTGTTCGACGGCCTCACCGTCGACGGCAACGCACGACTGTTCGACTGCGACGAAGACGTCCTAGAGAGGCTGTCGCTCGACCGCGTAGGACACCAGCGTGCCGGCGACCTGTCGACGGGTACACGGAAGAAGCTCGACGTAGCCGCCGCCTTCGCCGGAGAGCCCGACGTCCTCGTGCTCGACGAACCCCTCGCGGACCTCGACGACGTATCCCGGGCTATAGTCACCTCGTTGGTCTCCGACCACGTCGAAAGAGACGGCGCGGCGCTCGTCGCCACCCACCGGATACGTGAGTTCGAAGGCCTCGACCGCGTCGTGGTCCTGGTCGACGGAGCCGTCGAAGCCGTGCTCGAAGGCGACGCCGAAGACGTCCACCGACGGTACGTCGACCTCCTGAGCTAGAGCCAGACGGCGGCGAGCAACGAAAGGAACAACGTGAAGCTGACGACGGCGTTCACCGTGAAGAACGCCGTGTCGACGTCGACGTCGGCCAAGACGTGCTCGTACGCGAGCAAGACGCCGGAGACCGCTACGCCGACCGCGAAGTAGACCGCCGTGAAACCCGCCTGGTGAGTCCAGTAGACGAGGCCGGCGAGCGAGACGAGCATCACCGCGTGGCAGACTGCGCTCACGCGGCGCGCAGTCTCGACGCCGTGGACCGCCGGCAGGCTGTGGAGGCCCTCACGTCGGTCGAAATCGACGTCCTTGAGGGCGTAGATGACGTCGAAGCCCGCGTACCAGAAGACGAGCGCGAGGCCGAGCACGACGGAGGGATAGTACTCGAAGCCCGCGACGTAGCCGACCACCTCGGGCAGTCCTCCCGGGAGAGAAGGGTCGACGCCGCGCACCGCTATCCAGCCGCCGATGGGAGCGTAAGAGCCGTTCAGACCGAGCACGAAGTGGCTGAGAGACGTGTACCTCTTGGTGTAAGGGTAGACGTAAGCGTGCACGAGTATAAGCGGCGAGAGCACGAGCGCCGTCGAGTTGATACGGTACGCGCTGTAGAACAAAACGGCGGACGCAGCCGCTATCATGACGAGCGCCTCGCGGTGCGACAGCCTGTCGCTCGGCAGCGGTCTGTCTTCGGTCCTCGGGTTGCGGGCGTCGATGGGTTCGTCGACGTAGTCGTTAATCATGAGCGACGCGCTCCTCCCGCCTATCAAGCCGAGAAATATCCAGCCGAGCAGAGGGAGCGACGGCAGGCCTCCGGCGGCTAGAACCGCGCCCATGAAAGCGAAAGGCAGCGCGAACAACGTGTGCTCGAACCGCGTGAACTCCGCTACAGCGAGCAGCTTTTGCTTCATCGACCTTCCTCCAGGCCGTCCTCCCGCGGGCCGTCCGTCGCATCGGCTTCTACGTCGCTAGCTCGACCGTCGCCAGACGCACCTCCGTCTTCGCTGTCTCCGACGGCGCCCCAGCCGCCTCCACCTGGCGAGACGACGGTGACCACCGATCCTGCGTCGAGACGGCCGACGTACTTTCCCGCTACCTCTTCACCGTCGACGAGGTTCCGGCCGCGTGCGCCGTCACCCCCGCCTTCCGCGCCCCGGGGACGACGTCTCCTGCGGCCGGATATCAACGACACCCGTGCGTCCTCCAGCAGGCGTATCGAGCGAACGAGGCCGTCTCCCCCGCGCTGACGGCCTTCGCCACCGCTACGCCTTCGGACGGCGTACTCCGCGACCTCGAGCGGATAGTCGCGTTCGAGCGCCTCGACGGGCGTGTTAAGCGTGTTCGACATGCCGACGTGGACCCCCGTCGGGCCAGGCCCCCTTGAAGACGCACCCTGTCCACCGCCGACCGTCTCGTAGTACGCGAACTCCTCGGTGCCGACCGTCGTGTTGTTCATCGTGCCCTGTCCCTGCGCCGGAAGCGAGTCAGACGCGGGCCGTAGAGCCTCCATCACGACGTCGGCGACGCGCTGCCCGGTCTCGACGTTGCCCGCCGCGACGGCCGCCGGCGGATTTGGATCGAGCAACGAGCCCTCGGGGACGGAGACATCGACGTCGGCGTAGCAGCCGTGGTTCACGGGCACGTCGCCCGACGCGAGACACCTGAGGACGAAGTAGACGGCGCTCCGCGTCACCGAGGGAGGCGCGTTGAGGTTGCCGTCGACCTCGTCCGACGTGCCCTCGAAGTCGAACGTCATCTCGTGGCCTTCGACCTCTATCTCGACGGCCACCGTGACGTCTCCGTCGGGTAGCTCGAGGAGGTCCTCGGCGGCGTAGACGCCGTCGTCCAGCCTCTCTATCTCCGAGCGCATCCTCTCTCTCGCGTATTCGATTACCTCGTCGAACGCAGTACCTAGGTCGAGTTCGCCTGAAAGCTCCCGGAGTCGGTCGACGCCGCGTCGGTTGGCCGCAATCTGGGCTTCGACGTCCGCACGTCTCTCGTCCGGCGCGCGGACGTTCGCGAGAAAGACGTCGAAGACGTCGTCGACGACTGCGCCGTCACGCACGAGGCGCACGGGAGGTATCCGCAAGCCTTCCTCGTGTATCGACGTCGAGTCAGCGGGCATGCTGCCGGGCGTCGAACCCCCGACGTCGGCGTGGTGCGCCCTGCTCGCCGCGTAGCCGACGTGAGAGCCGTCGACGTAAACGGGCGACACCAACGTGACGTCCGGCAGGTGGCTGCCGCCGCGGTACGGGTCGTTGAGCATCCATACGTCGCCCGCTTCGACCTCGCGTCCGGCGACGGCGGCGACGCTGTCGGGCATCGCGCCGAGGTGGACGGGTATGTGCTCGGCCTGCGCCGCCATCCGGCCGTCCGCGGTGAACAACGCGGTGGAGCAGTCCTCGCGCTCCTTGATGTTCGGGCTGAACGCCGTGCGCACGAGCACGCGTCCCATCTCCTCGGCGACGCCTTCGACGCGGTTGCGCGCCACCTCTAGCTCTACGGCGTCCATCAGCCGTCACCCCGCTCGAGAGCCAGGTCACCGGACTTCAGACGCCGGGCAGTCCAGTCCGGAGGCACGACGACTGTGGAGTCCGGCGACTCGACGACAGAAGCCGACACCGTCTCGTCGACCGCGACGTCGCTCCAGTTCACGACCGACGCATCGACGGGGCCGCGACCCGGGAACACGACCTCGCGAGTCGACCGAGCGTGGCCCCCGCCCTCCGACGCCGTACGTGGTTCGACTTCGCCGGACTCGACGCGGCCGACGACGGCTACGCCGACGACGTCGACGTCGGCGTCCATCCTGCCGCCGTACTCGCGTTCGTGCGCTCGCTCGAACGCTTCGACGACTTCGTCGCGTTCGTACTCCGGCGACGTCTCCACGCGTAACTCGTAGCCCTGGCCCTCGTACCTGCAGTCTGCGTAGAACGACAGCGACGCTTCGGGCGCTGTCTCCGCCACGTCGTCGGCTAGCTCGCTCGCCGCCTGCTCGGGAGGCTCGCCGGAAAGCGTGCGCGCTCTCTCGTGTCGTTCGTCGGCGACGAGCAAGCCGTACGCCGAGTAGACGCCGGCGACCGAGGGAACGTGGACGCGCTCGACGCCGAGTTCGTCGGCTACCCCCGTCGCGTGCATAGGTCCCGCGCCTCCGTAGGCGACGAGAACCGAGTCCCGGGGGTCGTGGCCGCGTTCGACGGTGACCTCGCGTATCGCGCGCGCCATTCGGGCGACTGCGACGCGGTATACGCCCGCGGCGGCGTCGACGACCGAAGCGTCGAGCGCCCCGGCGACGTCCGAGAGAGCGTCTCGCGCCGCGTCCACGTCGACGTCGACGTCCCCGCCGAGTCTCCCGCGGAGCCAGCCGAGCGCGCACGCGGCGTCGGTCACCGTCGGCTCCGTGCTGCCGCGGCCGTAGCACGCGGGTCCGGGGTTTGCGCCCGTAGAACGCGGTCCGACGCGGAGGGCGCCGCCGTCGTCCATCCAGGCGACGCTTCCGCCCCCCGCCCCGACGGTCTCGACGTCGACGCTCGACGTAGAAGTCGGCAGGCCGTCTACCTCGAGTCCATCGGTCGTCCTGGGTTCGCCTTCCGCTAGGCTGACGTCGGTGCTCGTGCCACCCATGTCGAAGCTAACGACGGAGTCGGCGACCTCGGAGGCGGCTACGACGCCCGCAGCGGGACCAGACATCAACGTCTCGACCGGTCGGGCGAGCACCTGTTCGACGGACGCCATCCCGCCGTCGGACTTCATGACACGCGGCCGAGGCAGTCCTTCGTCCTCGAACCGTTCGACGAGGCCTTCGAGGTAGGCTTCGACCACGGGTTTGACGTAGGCGTCCATCGCCGTCGTCACAGTGCGCTCGTACTCGCGGTAGACGGGGTCTACTTCGCTCGACAGGCTGACGGCGACGTCCGGGAGAGCGCGCTCCAATACCTCGCCGACCCGTCGCTCGTTCGAGGCGTCGACGTACGAGTGCAGGAGACAGACTGCGACTGCGTCGACGCCGGCGGCTTCTAGCTCGTCAGCCACGTCCTCGACCTCTCCTGCGTCGACTTCGTCCCGTACGCCGTCGACCGTCGTGCGCTCGCTCACACCGTACCTGTCTCCGCGTTCGACGAGCGGCCTGGGTCCGCGGGCCGAGAGGTCGTAGAGGCTAGCGCGGTCCTGCCTGCCTATCTCCACGACGTCGACGAAGCCCTCGGTCGCGACGAGCGCCGTGCGAGCGCCGTCGCGTTCGAGCACGGCGTTTACGGCCGCCGTCGTCCCGTGAGCCAGGCCGTCGACATCCCGGGTTTCGACGCCGGCTTCGTTGCAGACGCGTTCGACGGCCTCGACGACGCCGTCGGTCTCCGGCCGCGTCGTCGGAGCCTTCGCGCGGTAGACGCCGTCGTCCGACATCAGCACGGCGTCGGTGAACGTGCCGCCGACGTCGACGCCCACGGACAAACGGCCTTCTCCTTTCATCTCACGGTGCGGGAGGTGTACGCCCCGCGAGTTACGTCTTGCCCTACCGCGCCGTCTACCGGCTCGTGCGCTCGACGGCGACGTCGAGACAGACGTTGTAGTCGTAGGGCGCGTAGCTACGGACGACGACCCGCTCGAGAACCTCGACCTCGTATCCCGCGTCGGAAGCCGCCGACTCGACGGCTTCGACTGCGCCGTCGAACAGGTCGTCCTCGTGACGTATGTCGTAGTAGTGGATCACGGCCGAGTCGCCTGCGGCCTCGAAGGCCGACCCGAGGAAGTCGTCGGCCGTGTGAGGCAGGTTCATGACGACGCGGTCGACGTCGTCTATCTCGGCCGCGACCTCGCGGGCGTCAGAGTGCCGCGCAGTCACGCGGCCGGAAACCCCGTTGCGCTCGGCGTTCCGCCGGAGGTAGTCGACCGCCGCGGGGTTGACGTCGCAGGCGACTACCTCGGCGCCCTCGAGCGCTAGCGCGACGGAGTACGGCCCCGCTCCCGCGAACATGTCGAAAGCCCGCTCGCCGTCTTCGACCTGGCTGGCGACCCTTCGGCGTTCCTCGGCGAGACGCGGCGAGAAGTAGACGTCCGCGAGGTCGACCTGTATCTCGACTCCGTACTCCCGGTGGACGACCTCCGTGTCGTCGTCGCCCGCGAGATGCACGAGGTCGCGCGTCCTCTCCCGGCCGCGTACGGGGGAGTCGACGCGGTAGACCGAGCGGACGTTGTTGTCGGCCTCGACGACCGCGTCGGCGGCCTCGCGTGGTTCGTCCTCGACGAGAGCGACGTCTCCGACGACCTCGAAAGACGGCTCGTATCCCAGGAGGTCGGCGGGAGAACGCTGTACGTCGCGGGGTTCGAACTCCGCCCGCCGGACGTCGACGTCGCCGTCGAATCCGCCGTCGACTTCGCCGTCCACCGGGATGAGGATGGCGTCGCCGTCCACCCGTATCTCGAGCGAGTCGTCGAGCAAGCCGCGCTCAGCGAGTTCGAGGCGGACCTCTTCCCCTCGCTCGCGCGGCACGACGACGCAACACGACTCCATGACGGAGGTAGTCGACGGACAGCAAAAGACGTGTCGGACGCCGGCGCCAGCCGTCTAGACGGGCGGACGCCGACCGAGAGGACCGGGGGCGGGGACGTCACGCGACGACGGCGTCTACCCGTGTACCGCAGTGGTTAAACGTCGAGGTTCCATCAGCTAAGCCGATGATAGTAGGCGTCGACGCCGGAGGCACGAACGTCGACGCGGCCGCGGTCGAACCCGGAGAAGGAGTGCGCGCGACCGCCAAGCGCCCCGCCGAAGAAGCGGACGTCGACGCCGTCCGCGACGTCCTGTCGGCCGTCGTCGACCGACCCGACGACGTCGAACGCGTCGTCGTGTGCACAACCCGGGTGCTCAACGACCTGGTTCAGGACCGACTGCCGTCGGTATCGAACGTGGTCGTGCCAGGCGTCGGCCTCGCGCCCGAGCTAGCCTTCCACGGAGACGAAGACGTCGTAGCCCGCGGATGCGTCGACCACCGCGGCCGGGTGACGGAGCCGCCGTCGCTCGCAAGCCAGCCGGAACACGACGTCGTCGCCGTAACCGCGAAGTTCTCGACGCGCAACCCCGACGTCGAACGCGAGATAGCCGACGGGTTCGAAGCCTCGGCCGTCGCCTACGGCAGCGACGCAGGAGGCTCGCTCGGCTTCCCCCGGCGGGCGGCGACCACAGTCGCCAACGCACGCTCGAAACCACGGCACGAGTCGTTCTCCCGCGTCTTCGAGAAAGCTCTCCACGACGTCGACGTAGACGCACCGGTGTTCTACCTCAAGGGAGACGCCGCCGTCGTCTCGCGAGACGTCGCCGAACGAGCGGCGGCGCAGACCCTCAGGAGCGGTCCGGCGTCGAGCAGCCTCGGTTTGCTCGCTCTCTCGGGACGCGACCACGCAGTCTGCGTCGACGTCGGCGGCACGACGACCGACGTAACCGTCGTGCGCGACGGCTTCCCCGTGCTCCAGGAGGGCTTCGAACGCGCCGAAGTCGAGACGTGGTACGACGGAGTCGACTCCGTCGACCTGTCGCTCGGAGGCGACACCCGGCTCGACGAAGACGGCCTCACCCGCAGGCGAGACGGGTACTCGGCGTCGTACGGAGGCGTCCACCCGACGTTGACCGACGCCGTCAACGTGCTCGGCGGCGAGGTAGGCGACAGCGAGGCGTCGCGCGAGGCGTTCGAGCGCGAGAGCCTCACGGAGTCCGATGCACGCGACGCCGTCGAGGAGTACGTCGACGCGGTCGCAGACGCCGTCGACGACAGGGACGGAGACGCACCCGTATTGCTCGGAGGTGCGCTCGCGCCAGCGTTGCGCGACGAACTAGAGAAAGCCGTCGGCCGTGACGTCGAAGTCCCGCGCCACGCCGACGTCTGCGGCGCAGTCGGATGCGCCGTCGCGCTTCCGAGCGCCCGGACATCGGTGCGTCTCGACACGTCGCGCGGCGAACTCGTCGTGTCGGCTCTGGGGAGCAGACGCGAGAAGTACGACGAAGGCGTCGTGCTCGACGACGAGGAGGCGAGAGCGCTCGTCGAACGCGAGACCCGCCGGGAACTGGACCTGGACGACGTAGTCGAGGTGGACGTCGTCGAGCTGACGACCTACAACGTCGTAGAGGACGCGAGTGTGGCGGGACAGGTGGTCGAAGGCGTCGGACAGCCTAAGCCGGGGTACGTCGACCTATGACGCTGGCTCTCGTCTACCACGACGACTACTTGCTGCACGAGCACGGGCCGACGCATCCCGAGCGCCGGGAGCGCCTGACGTACACTATGGATCAGCTAGAGGAGGAAGGTGTCTTCGAGCGACCCGACGTCGACGTCGTCGAGCCTTCTCCGCTCGGGCGGGAGGAGATGGAGGTCGTCCACGACCCCGGCTACCTCGACGACCTGCGGGAGATGTCGGAGCGCGGCAGGGGCTCGCTTTCGAGCGACACTCACGTCTCGGAGCACACGTACGAGCAGGCGTTGCTCGCCGCCGGCGGCATCGACCTCGGCGTCCGAGCCGTCGTCGACGGCACCTACGACTCGTCGTTCGTGATGTCGCGGCCTGGCGGCCACCACGCTTTCCCCGACCGCGCGCACGGCTTCTGTTTCACGAACAACACGGCGGTCGCGGTCCGTCTGGCGCAGCAGCGCGGCGACGTCGAACGCGTCCTGATATGGGACTGGGACGCCCATCACTTCGACGGCACGCAGTCGATTTTCTACGACGACCCGTCGGTACTCACGATGTCGACGCACCAGACCGGCCGGACGTTGTTCCCGGGCACGGGCTTCGTCGAAGAGGTGGGCGAGGGCGAAGGCGAGGGCTACAACGTCAACGTTCCGTTGCTGCCGCGCACGGGCGACTCGGCCTACCTCGACGTCGTCGAGGAGGTGTTCGAACCCATCGCGCGTCAGTACGACCCCGACTTGCTGTTCGTCGAGGCGGGACAGGACAACCACTTCACGGACCCGATAACGGATCTCGCGGTGACCGCCGACGGCTACGCGCGGCTGATGCGGCGTGCCGTGGACACGGCGGACGAAGTCTGCGACGGCCGGCTGGCGGCGTCTCTCTGCGGCGGCTACGGCATCGAGGGCGGTCTGCCTTACACGAACCTCGCGGTCGTCGCGTCTCTCGCGGGCTGGGACACGTCGAACGTCAGGGAGCCCTCGGTGTACCAGCCTCCGACGCGGCAGGCCGACGCCGACGGCGTGATAGCCAAGGTGAAGAGCCGGCTGGGCGAGTACTGGGACCTGTAGCTATCCGTCTCGGGAGCCGGTCGAAATTCCGTCTAGGACGTCTCCCCGGGTCACGATTCCCACGAGTGCGCCGTCTTCGACGACGGGCAACCGGTTGTAGCGGGTGCGAACCATGACGGCGGCGGCTTCGTCGAGAGACGTCGACGGCGACGTCGTGCGGGCGGGCCGGGACATCACGTCTTCGACGGCTGTCTCGCCGACGTCCCTCGCTGTCTCCTCGACGACGTCGTGTCGTTCGAGCCAGTCTCGCCAGGGGAACGCCCTGATGGGTAGCTCTATGGCTTCGAACGGCGATGGAAGCCAGATGTTGGAGTCCTCCTGCGCCTGGTCGACGAGGTCGAGGAGGTCGGCCTCGCTGACGACTCCGACGACCTTGTCTCCGTCGACGACGGGGAGGCCGCTGACGTCGTTCTCGCGCATCCTTCGGGCGACCTCTGCGGCTCTTTCGTCGGGGCTGCAGACCACTACGTCGGTCTCCATGACGTCTGCGACCGTCTTCATGTGTCTCCGTCGTCGGCCTCCGTCTTGAAGCTCTTGGTGAGTGGAGCGTTCGGTTTTTCTGGGTCGACGTCGTACGGCGTCGTATGCCGAGCCTCAGGGGCAGGGCGACTCAGTTCTACATCGACGTGATATACGGCGTGCTGTTCCTCGTGACGTTCGCGTACCTAGTCTACGACATGGACGCCCGGGCGGCGGCGTTCGCCGGCGGCATCGTCCTCGGTTACTTCCTGCACGTCTGGGAGAAGATGGAGACGTACGAGCGCATCCTCCGGGAGCAGGTGTCGGCGGAGGCCGAGCGACAGGTTTCGACGGAGGTCGACGAACGCGTTCCCGGCCACGTGGAGTCGGAGGTGGAGGAGCAGATAGGCGACGTAGGCGACCACATCGAGCGCAGGGTGTCGACCGAGGTGGGGGAGCGCGTCCCCGGCCACGTGGAGGCGGAGGTCGAGGAACGCCTTTCGGAGGGTCTGTCGGGGCTCGAGGGCGGCGGTCTGGCGGAGTCGGTGAGGGAGGACGTCGTCGAGCACGTCGAGCGTCAGGTGGAGGAGGAGATCGAGGACGTCGACGAACGCGTGGTCGAGGGCTTCCGTGAGGCCGTCGACGTCGAGAGCGAGGTCGAGCGCCGGGTGGAGGAGAAAGTCGAGGAGCACGTCGACGAACGCGTCGAGGAACGGGTGGACGAGGCCTTGGAGGAGAGGGTCGACGGACGTGTGGAGCGGGAAGGCGGGGGCGGGTAGGCTGTGGTCGACTTCGTCGTATCGGCGGCGTTCGTCGTACGTCTGTCTTGCGTTGTCCCGGGTGCGACGCGCCCGTCCACCAGAAAGTATTTATAAAGACCTCCGTTGGTTAGACCTAAGGGTAGGCAGCCAGCCGTGAGGCAACCCCCTAACAAAAAGACTTTAAGTCGATGGGCGTAACTTCCGGCTGCAAAAAACCCGACAACGGAGGTTGAGACCAGACAATGGAAGACACAGAAACCGAAAGCACCGGCACGCAGACAACACGAAACACCAAGGAGGTGAACTAACCAAATGGATAGAAAGACAACGATAGTAACGGTAGCGTTGGCGCTTCTCGTCGTAGGCACCGTCGCCGCAGTAGGCAGCGCGGTGGCCGACTCGAGACCCAACGCAACGATAGACTCCGCCACAGATGGTTCCGACACCATCTTCATAGGAGAGGACGACGGTAACATAGGCGACATAGTCAACGACAACGGCAGTTCGACGGCTGCGTCGGACTGGGAGCACTCCTCACACGGAGAGCTCTCGATAAACCCCGTCCCCTGGGACCAGGGTGAAGGCAGGTACTACTACGACGCAGACGACGACAACGAAGACATAAGCGTTCGCGAGCCCGTACCGGACAACTTCGAGCTCATGGACGAGCGCGGTAACGAGCTCAGCGACGGCCAGTCCATCGAGCAAGGCGAGACGGTGACGGTCGAGGCCAGGATGCATCCTGACTTCTTCCCGGCCAACCTCAACGTCTCCGCCATAGTCTTCGAGGACGACCTCGACGCCACGAACGCTCAGGACATCACGAACGTGAACGTGAGTGACAACAGGACGTTCACCTACAACATCACGTTCGACGAGTCCGGCACGTACGACATCGGTGTCGAACCGATGGACAACGACTCGTCGGAGAACGGCAGCTACGGCTTCGACCACGACTCCTCGGGCTACGAGGACTTCCGCGAGCTACAGACGCTGGAAATCGAGGACGAGGACGAGTCCGAGATAGAGCTTGACACCGACACGGTGTTCCAGAACGAGCGCGTGGACTTCGAGGTCAGCCCCGGCCGTGAGGACGACGTCTTCGGTGTCTTCGCGGACGCCGGTGACCTCCGACGGCCGCTCAACCCGAACAACGCCGAGGTCTTCCGTCAGGTCGAGGACCTGACCGAGGTGGGTCACGTAGTCACCTATAACGACAACGGTTCCGTCTACTACCGCACAGACGGCGGCACCTGGTACGACGACAGCGGTACAGAACTTGACGTGGGGCCCGACGGTAATAGCCTCACCACAGACGACGGCCTCATAAACGACGACGAGGACAACGGCTACACGGTCGAAGAGGTCTTCGGCATAGCCGAGTACGACGACTCCGCGATAGGACAGATAGACGCCCAGCACCTCGACGACGCCGATGTCGACTTCGAGCTCTACCAGGACCGGTCGGGCAGCGGTAACGCCTCGACGATAGTCCAGGAACACGACGGCAACGATGACGTCGACGACCAGACGCTCACGGTCGACGAGGCCGAGATAGAGCAGGACATGCCGCCGCAGACCTACGTGCCCGGCACGCAGGTCACAATCAACGGCACGACGTCACCGAGGATGGAGGA
>JBKGYY010000029.1:0-14418 GCA_046545855.1 Halobacteriales archaeon
TCCGTCCAGTAGGTCGGCGTCAGCAGCACGAGAACTGGGATTATCTCTATCCTCCCCACCCACATCATGGCGATCATCACCATCCGCGTGGAAACCGGGAAGGAGCCGTAGCTCTCCATCGGTCCGGCGACGCCGAACGCGGGGCCTATGTTGAAGAAAGTGGCGGCGGCGGCGCTCATCGCCTCGAACTCGTCGACGGCGAGCCCCGCCCGGGCGGAGTCGACGGCGACGAAGACGGCACCCAGGAAGAACAAGACGAGGCTGACGAGAACGAACGCGTATATGTCGCGCACCGTGTCTTCGTCGACGACGCCGGACCCGAGCCTGACCGGGCGGACGCTGTCGGGGTGTACGTTGCGGTACAGGTCACGTCGGAACGCCTTCGTCACAACGAGCCACCGCACGGCTTTGATGGAGCACGTTGTGCTGCCGGCCATGCCACCGAGGAACATGCAGAGGAACAGCAAGTGTTTCGCGGACGACGGCCACAGCGAGAAGTCCGCGCTAGCGTACCCCGTCGTCGTCACGATCGACGTGACGTTGAAGACCGAGTGGCGTAAGGACTCGGCGAAGCCGCCGTCTCCCTCGAGCAGCAGCAACGAGAACACCGTCAGCGACAGCACCAGGAGGGAGCCTGTGTAGAACCTGAACTCCTCGCTCCTCCGCAACCTGGAGGTGTCGCCGCGTAACACGAAGTAGATGAGGACGAAGCTCGTGGCGCCGACGTACATCACGGGGACGAACGCCCACTGGACCGCGCTGCCGTACGCCTCGATGGAACGCGGGTCCGGGGAGAAACCCGACGTCGAGATGCTGGTGAACGAGTGGGCGACTGCGTCGTAAAAAGACATCTCCGGCGCCAGACCCAGGATGTGGAGGCCGTAAAGCAGAGCTATCACCGCGGCCGTCAACCCCGAGTACAGCCTGAGCATCAGCTTCGCCGTCGTCTCTATCTCCGGAGTCAGCTTGTTGACGGACTTCGTCTGGCTCTCCGTCTCCATCAGATGGGCTCCTCCGACGCCAAGCTGCGACAGCACGGCGGTGGCGAGCACGAGGATGCCGAGGCCACCCAGCCACTGTATCACCTGCCTCCACATCAGTATCGAGCGCGAGTGCACGGAGAAGTCGTCGACCACGGTGGCGCCCGTCGTCGTGATGCCGCTCATGCTCTCGAACAACGCGTTCACGGGGTGGGCGAGTGCTCCCTCGCCTGCGACTACGAAGGGCACGGCGCCGACGACGGCGACGCCGAGCCAAGCCAGCGCCACCATGAGGAACGCCTCACGTCCACCTATCTCTCGGTCGCGGCCGACGCGCTCCAGCCCGAACCCCGCGACAGCAGCCACCGCGACGGCGGCGAGCAAAGGCGTGACGTCCTCGCGGTAGAACAGGCCGGTGGACACGGGTATCGACAGCGGCACTATCGTGTACTTCAGCACGGTGCCGACGAGAGCAAGGCTGGCGCGCCAGTCGACGGAAATCTTCACGCCCCGTTCACCTCTTGGAACTTCATCTCAGAGCCTGTCTATCACTTCGTCGTACACCCTGTCGTCTATGAACACGATGACGTGGTCGCCCTTCTCTATGCGGGAGTCGCCCCGCGGCACGACGAAGTCGAGGTCCCTCGAGACGGCGCCTACGACGACGCCGTCGGGGAGGTCGGCGTCCGCCTCCTTCAACGTCCTCCCGGCGAACACGCTGTCTTCGTCCACCTCTATCTCGACGACCTCCGCCTGTTCCCCTCCGACGAAAGCGAGGTTGGTGGTGTGGCCGTTCTGCGTCAGCCTGACTATCTCCTCCGCCACTATCTCACGTGGGTTGACTGCGACGTCGACGCCGACGGCTTCGAACAGCTCCACGTACTGGGTGTGTTCGACGACGGCGACGTTCCTCTCGGCACCCATGCTGTCGGCGATGAGCGACGACAGCAGGTTGCGTTCGTCGTTGTCGAGCGCGGAGACGACTACGTCGGCGTCTCCGACGTGTTCGCGTTCCAGGAACTCGCGGTCGGTGGCGTCGCTGTTGAACACCACCGCGCCAGGTAGCTCCTCAGCGAGCCATCGCGCCCGCTCTTCGTCCCGCTCCACCACCCTGGGTTCCAGGCCGCGGTCCTGCAGTAGCTGGGCGACCTCGAAACCTATCTCGCTGCCTCCGAAGACGAAGACCTCGTCGTTCTCGTCGAGCGCGTCCGGCGCCACCTCGATGGCGAACTCGTGTACGCTGTCGGGGTCTCCGATGACGATGACCTTGTCCCCGACCTCTATCGACGTGTCTCCACCGGGGATGACGACGTCTCCGTTCCTGAGGACGGCGGCGAAGGTCAACCGGGGGTAGTGGTCTGCCTCCGCCACAGTCTTGCCGCCGACGCCTCCGTCCTCCAGCACCTCGAACTCCGCCATCAGCACCTTGCCTTCGCTGAAGACGTCGACGTCGTGCGCCGCCGGAGTCTTCACGATTCGGACGATGCTCTCCGCCGTCAGCACGTCGGCGGCGACGATGTAGTCGACTCCGAACGCTCCCGGTGAGACCTCCCATGTCTCCTGGTACTGACGGTGGGCGACACGTGCGATGGTGAATGGGTCGCCCAGAGTCTTCGCGCTGCCGCAGACCACGAGGTTGGTCTCGTCGTCGTCGGTGCTCGATATCAAGACGTCCGCGTCGCCCGCTCCCACCTCGCGGAGGCATTCGAGAGTCGTGCCGTCGCCCTCGACGGCGAGCGCGTCGACGTTGTAGTTTATCTCCTCGACCCTGTCGGACTCCTGGTCGACTACGGTGACGTCGTGTCGTGAAGACAGGTTGCTGGCGATGTCGGTGCCAACCTGGCCGGCGCCGACTATGACGAACTTCATC
The DNA here is from genome assembly GCA_046545855.1 of Halobacteriales archaeon. Lineage (GTDB taxonomy): Archaea > Halobacteriota > Halobacteria > Halobacteriales > Halorutilaceae > JAQZDA01. Next base: position 2,851 of record JBKGYY010000029.1, read on the forward strand.
GACCCCTATTTCCTGTGGAGGCACAAAAAGACAGCCCTATCTGGACGTCGCCTGCGTCGCTATCCGAAGGTCTGGAAGAACTCGTTGATGCCGTCGTCGGTTCCCGCGATGACGACCTGATCTCCCTCTTCGACGCGGAACTCCGGAGAAAGCTCGGTCAAGATCCGGTCTCCCCTCGCGACCGCCACCACCGTGCATCCGGTGCGCCGACGGACGTCGGCGCCGACGAGAGTGTCGCCCTCGAGACCCGGCGCCTCGGTCCGCACCACCTCTACGTTCGTCCCGAGCGAAAGTATGTCCTCGTCCAGCACCTCGGCCGCGACAGAACGACCGGACACCGACTCCACGGAGAGCACGTAGTCGGCGCCAGCGCGGTAGGTCTTGCCGACCGCTCCGCTCGTCTGCGCTCGCGCCACTATCTCGACGTCGTCGTTCAGGTCACGGGAGATCAAGGTGACGAACTCCGTGGTCGTGTCGTCCGACAGCGCGAGCACGACGGAAGCGGCGTCCTCGATACCCGCTTCGCGGAGGACGTCGGCGTCGGTGGCGTCCCCCACGACGTCGACTCCGTCGAGGTCTTCGACGTCCACCACGGTGTACGCCACACCGGCGTCCTCTAGCTCCTCGACGACTATCTCGCCACCTTCGCCGTACCCCACGACAAGGGTCTCACCCCCAGCCGACCGCCGGACCCTCGACACCGTCTCGTCTCTCATCTCTCTGAGGTCGTCCTCGGCGCCCGCCACGAGCAGCACGGTGCCGCGGTCGATGGTGGCGTCGGGGGACGGTGGCGATTGGAAGTCGCCCTCGAACCAGGCTCCCAGCACGTTGACTCCGAAACGTTCGCGTATCCGGCTGCCTGCGAGAGTCTCGCCTTCGAGTTCGCTGCCGTGGTCGACGGGCATCTCGGCTATCTCGAAGTCTTCGCCGACCTCCACGCCTTCTTCTTCCACCCGAACTTCCGTGGTCACCTTCGCCGCTAGACTCCGGCCTATCTGCTCTCGCGGACGCAGGACCACGTCGCTGCCGGCGAGCGAGTGGTAGCCCGCCAGTTCGCCGTCCTCGACGACGCTGACTACCTGGACGTCCTCGGAAACCTCCCGCGCGGCGAGCACTATGCTTGCGTCCACCTGGTCGGTGACGTCGGCCACGACGGCGCGTGCGTCCGCGACGTTCGCGCTCTCGAGCCCCGAGACCGACTCGGGGTCGGCGTGAATCACCTGCAATCCCGCCTCGACGAGATCCATGGCTTCGTCGCGGTCGGGCTCCACGAGCACGTAGTCGACGCCGTGTGCCTCAACCTCCTCCACCAGGCTCTCGGCGCGTGCAGTGTAAGTGGATATCACGACGTGGTCCTCGGTTCCGTCTTCGACCTCTGTGGGGACGGAGGTCGATATCGCCCGACGGAACAGAGGTATGAATATCGCGGGTAACGCGAGGAAGAACATCATCACGCCGGTGACGTCCAGCACCATGACGAACGCCTGCATCACCGAACTCGACCAGGGGGAGTGCGAGCCGTAACCCGTGGCTGTGAAGGTCTCGACGACGAACTGCATCGAGTACAGGAAAGAGCTGTCGACGCCCTCCGGCGGATAGGGTCCGGGTTCGAAGGTCTTCATCCCGAGGTCGTAGAGCAACGACGACGTCAGGATCAAGCCGACGACGAGGGCGACGTAGTACTTCGCCCTCTGCCTCACCGTCAGCATAACGGTGAAAATCATCCGTGGAGAGAAAACCGTACCGGTCGCCCTGCACCGTCAGATGCCGGCTACGCCCTGCCCGGCTGCCCGCCGGCGGTTCAACCGAAGGTTTTTGGCGCTGGTCTCGTTCGGTTGAGTACGGATGAGCGGTGCCCCCAGCAGGCAGCCGGAAGCCGAACTCGGACTGCTGGACGCGACCATGATAGGGATGGGGGCGATGATAGGCGCAGGCGTCTTCGTCCTCACGGGGCTGGCCGCGGAGATAACGGGTCCCGCCGTGGTGCTGGTGTTCCTGTTCAACGGCGTCGTCACGGGGTTCACGGGACTGGCGTACGCCGAGCTTTCGAGCGCGATACCCAAGAGCGGTGGTGGATACGCGTTCGTCGAGGAGGTGTTCTCCGACGGCGTCGCGTTCCAGATGGGATGGATGCTCTGGTTCGGCTACATGATAGCGGGGGCTCTGTACGCCCTCGGTTTCGCCGCGAACTTCGTCGAGTGGGTGCACATCTACTGGGAGGGTCTGCCCGCCGGCGGCGTGCTGGGTGGAGTGACGGAGTGGACCGTGATCTACGCGATCGGCATCGTCTCCCTTCTGGTGCTGCTAAACGTGGTGTCTACCGCGGCCAGCGGTGCCGCCGAGACCGCGGGAACCATGATAAAGGTCGGTATCCTGATCGTGTTCTCCGCCTTCGGTGCACTGGCGATCGAGACCGGAGAGTACACTCCCGTGTTCCCCCATGGCAGCGCCGCGATAATCCCGGCCATGGGACTCACCTTCATCGCATTCCAGGGATACGACCTGATATCCACGGTGACCGAAGAGGTCGAGGACCCCAGGAGGAACATACCCCGCGCCATCTTCATAGCGCTCGTCGGCACCGTCCTGGTGTACCTGACAGTGGTCCTGGTGTCCGTCGGAACCCTCGGCGCCGAACGGCTGGGGGAGGAGGGGGAGACGGCGATAGCCAGCGCCGCCGGCGAGTTCATGCCAGAGATACCCCTGCTCGGCCCAGGCTCGACCTTGATATGGTTCGGCGCGGTGTTCTCGACCTTCACCGCGCTCAACGCCGTCGTGATCGCATCCAGTCGGGTGGCGTTCGCGATGGGGCGCGACAGGTTGTTCCCCTCCAGGCTGGGACGTATCCACCATAGCTTCGGCACCCCGTCTCTCGCGGTGGTGGCGAGCGCAGGCGTCATGCTCGGCTCCGTGATCCTACTCCCGATCCAGCGGGTCGGCAACCTCTCCAGCTTCTTCTTCCTGCTGGCGTTCGTCGCGGTGAACGCAGCGGTGATCAGACTACGCAGGAGGAGACCCGACATGAACCGACCGTACGAGATGCCGTTCTATCCCGTGCCACCCTTGCTCGGCATCGTGTTCAACGTCGGTATAGGGGGTTTCCTGCTGTACCGCGACCCGATCACAGGCGTTCTCGCGCTCGCGTGGATGGCGCTCGGCGTCTTGGTCTACCTATCACTGAAGAAGGCGGGTTACGTGGGAGAAAGAGGCAACGGAAGTGAGGAAGCTACGGGCGCTACCGGAGACGACCCATCAAGTGATTAAAGAGAAGGGACAAAGCACGAACATGAAGACAGATCTCAGGATAGTGATAGTGGGCGGCGGCCGCACGGGGTTGCAGACGGCGACTACCCTCGACGACCGCGGTCACGACGTCGTCGTAGTGGAGTGTGACCCGGATAGAGCGGACGAGATAAGCGACGAGTACGTCGCAACCGTGATACAGGGCGACGGCACGAGTCCGCCTATACTCCGGCAGGCCGACCTGGAGAACACGGACGCTTTGGCGGCTCTAACCAGGAACTCCGGCGCCAACCTAGCCGCGTGTCTCGTCGCCGACAGGATAGCGCCCTCCGTCAGGACAGTGATGAGGAGGACGGAGAGCGGTGACGGAGAGTACGACGACCTCGTCGACGAGACCGTGTATCCGGAGCACGCCGGAGCCCGGATGGCCGTCAACGCGATAGACCCCTCCGTAAGGACGCTGGAGGACATGGTGGGGGATCTAGACGTACTCGTCATCCAGGTCACGGAGGAGGCGCCGGTCGCAGGTAAGAAGCTAGAGGAGATAGCGATACCCGAGGGTAGTCTGGTGGTCTCCGGAGCACAGGGGGACACGACCGCAGGTCCCGAAACCGTTCTGGAGCCAGGCAGGAGCTACGTCGTCGCCACCGAACCCGACGTCGAGAAGGAGATACATAGGCTGTTCCGCGGCTAACCCCTCCTGGCCCCGTAAACGTTTATCCGACTCACGAACAACCACTCGACATGGTGGAGATAGACGCGGAGTCGGCGGCAGCCGTAGTCGTGGACATGCAGAACGACTTCTGCCACCCCGACGGAGCGCTGTACAGTCCCGCTAGCGAGGAAGCCATCCAACGGGTGAACGACGTGGTGGCGGAGGCGCGGGACGCCGGCGCCGAGGTGGTGTACACGCGCGACGTCCATCCGCCGACCCAGTTCGACGACGCGCACTACTACGACGAGTTCGAGCGCTGGGGCGAACACGTCGTCGAAGGCTCCTGGGGTGCGGAGGTGCACGAGGACGTCGATGTCCGAGACGGCGACAAGGAGGTCGTCAAGCACACGTACGACGCCTTCCAGGGGACTGGGCTCGAAGCCTGGTTCGACGCCCACGGCGTCACCGACCTGGTGTTCTGCGGCACGCTGGCGAACGTCTGCGTCCTCCACACGGCGGCGAGCGCCGGTCTGAGGGACTTCAGACCAGTTATAGTCGAGGACGCAGTCGGCTACATCACGGAAGACCACAGGGAGTACGCGTTAGAGCACGCCGACTGGCTGTTCGGCGAGGTAATCCGGCTCGACGACCTAGAGGTCGTGTGAAAGCCGAAGACGAGCACCGTCGCGTCCGCGGGATGCTCGACGGCGTCTCGGGAGACGGTGTCCCGCGACTCGACGTCTGGCGTCCGTCCCGGCACGTCGCGTTCGGCCGCAGGGACGAACGAGAGCCCGGCTACAGCGACGCCGTCGACGTCGCACGCCAACACGGCCTCGACGTCGCGACGCGTACCGCGGGAGGACGCGCGGTCGTCCACCTGGGTGACACGCTCGCTTTCGCCGTCGCCCTGACGGGGGTGGACGGAGTCCGACATCGGTACTGTAAGGCGAGCGACGCTCTCCAGGACGCGCTTCGGGCGGTCGGCGTCGAGACAGAGTGCCGGGAGCCCCGGTCTTCGTTCTGCCCTGGCGAGCACTCTCTGTCTGCATCGGGTGGAAAGCTGGCGGGCGTGGCTCAGCGCGTGAAGCGCGACGCCGCGCTGGTGTCGGGCGTCGTCCTCGTCGACGGACTCCGTGACACCGTCAGGGTGCTCGACGACGTCTACTCGGCGCTCGACGTCGAGTTCGACCCCGCATCGGTGTCGACCGCGGCGGACGAGACAGACGTCGACGTCGACGCGCTGGCGACCGAGGTGAGGCGCTCGATGTTGGACGAGTTCGACGTCGACTCCGGTTGAACGCCTGGTTCTCCGTAACTGTTACACCGGTGGGCTCCGACAACCGAGTTATGGATCCAAGGAAGGCCGGTCTCGCGGCGTTCGGCCTCGGTCTCGCCGTCTTCGCCGCGTACTCGTCGCGGCGGTTCGTGCCGGCGCTCACCGTCGCCGTCTTCGTCTACTACTCGACGCGTCCGGTCTACCGCGAGCTCAAGAGGTTCCACCTGCCTCGACGGGTGCGCGCGACGCTCGCTATCTTGTTCTTAGGCCTGCCGCTCATTTTCTTGATCGCGTACACGGTCCTGCTGCTGCTATCCGAGCTACGTGTCTTCGCGGAGGAGTACCCCGTGATGGACGCGCTGCGCGGCGCTTTCGAGACGGCGAGCGGAATAGAGGACCTGCCCGAGCTGACTCCGTCGGGGTTGCTGTCGGCTTACCAGGCCGGCGAGCTGGACGGCGTCATCTCGTTCGTCTCCGAGAACCTCTCGGCTATCACGGGCGCAGTGAGCTCGTTCTTGCTCAACACGTTGATCGTCGTCGTCGCGACCTACTACCTCTTGATAGACGGCCACAACCTAAAGGAGTGGCTTCTGAAGTTCGACGACGGAGGCGTTCTGGAGAAGTACTTCGAGACCGCGGACAGAGAGCTACAGACCGTGCTGTTCGGCAACCTCCTGACCGTGATAGTCATATCGGGGCTCGCAATCACGGTGTTCGTCGGATACAACGCCGTGGTGCCGGAGGTGGCCGAGGTGCCGTTCCCGGCGCTCGCCGGCGCTCTCACCGGCGTCGCCAGTCTGGTGCCGGTCGTCGGAATGAAGATAGTCTACGTGCCTCTCGCGCTCGCCGTCGCCGTCAACACGTACTTGGCGGGGGAGCCGAGGGCGACGCTCTACGTCGCGGCTTTCGTCGGCGTGACGGTCGTCGTGGTCGACACGATACCCGACTTCTTCCTGCGTCCCTACCTCAGCGGCAAGTACACTCACGTCGGTCTGCTGCTGCTCGCGTACGTCTTCGGCACCGTGGTCTTCGGCTTCCACGGCCTGTTCCTGGCTCCCATCGTGCTCGTGCTCGGCCTCACGTTCGTCCACTTCGTGCTGCCGTACGTTCTCGGGGAGAGCCCCCAGGCGAGCCTGTATCGACCGGAGGAGGAGAAGTCGCTCGACGATTTCTTGGAGACGGAGGAGGACGAGACGTCGGACCGGGCGGCTAGGCGTTTCATGCCGTTCTTCCGATCGTGAGGTCTACGCGTATCCGTGACGCTCCCGTGCTCCCGGCCCGCCACGTCAAGCCGTGCAACGCCCGTCACGTCAAGCCATGCCACACGTCCCTTCTAACGACATCCTTTTAAACGCGTCTTCGATGGCTTCGATAAGGTCTAATGCGGGAAACCGCAAGGGTCCCCATGACCCTCGCGGTAGCCATCCCCGCGTCGTTCGTCGGAGAAACCGACGACCCACGCATCCGGGCCTACAAGATAGGGCAGGTCGCACGCGCGGCCGCCGTCTTCCGGTGCGACCGGGTCGCGGTCTACGACGACGACCCCGACGACGGAGACGAGATAGGTCTCGTCCTCCGTTACACGGCGACGGCGCCGTACCTCCGGAAGGAGGAGTTCGACGTACGCGACGAACTCGCGTACGCCGGCGTCGTGCCGCCGCTCGGGATACCCACACACAGGGCGGGTTCGGATCCTGACGGGTCGGAACCCGAGTACAGACAAGGCGTAGTGACCAGGGTGGAACCCGACGGTCGCATCTGGGTCGAATGCGGGACCCGGAAACCGGTCGCCCTCCACGTCCCCGAAGGCGGGATACGGGAGGGGGAGCGCGTCACCATACGGCTCTCGAGACGAGAGCCGATAAACGCCGAGGTAGTCGACGCCGACGACGTCGAGGCCCCGTACACGGGCTTCGAGGTCGAGCGGACGTCGCTCACCGACCTCCTCGCCTCGTTCGAAGGCGAGGTGGTCTGCACCTCGCGACAGGGCGCGGAGCTCTCCTCCTCCACGGTACCCCGGCTTCGACACGAGGACGCGTTGTACGTCTTCGGATCGCCCTACAGGGGCGTGAAGGAGATACTGCGCGACCGGTACGACGGCGACGTCGAGTTCGACGACGTCGTCAACACGCTACCCCGTCAGGGCGCCGAGACAGTCCGGACGGAAGAAGCCGTCTGGGCGACTCTCGCCCTGGTCAACGTCGCACGACAGACCGAACAGGAGTGAAACAGAGATGCCGACTCCATCAAGACCGAGACGAGGATCGATGGGCTTCAGCCCGCGGAAACGCGCCGCCAGCGAGGTGCCGCAGTTCCGCTCCTGGGCCGAGGCCGACGGAGAGCCACGGCTCCAGGGCTACGCGGGCTTCAAGGCCGGCATGACACACGTCATGGCCGTCGACGACCACCAGGGGTCGCCCACCGAGGGCGTCACCCGGAGCGTGCCCGTCACCGTGATAGAGACGCCGCCGATGTCGTTCGCCGCCGTCCGGGTCTACAGGGATACGCCCTACGGACTCAGTCCGAGCGGCGAGACCTGGAGGTCCGACGCCGACGAGCTAGAAGACGTCGTCGACCTGCCGGCGGAGGACGGCGACGAAGACGACGTCCGCGACGCCGAAGCCGACGAGGTACGCGTCGTCGCGTACGTCGACCCCGGCGACGTCGACGCCGTCCCGTCGAAGACACCGTACGTCATGGAGGTACCCGTCCGGGGCGGCGACGTAGAAGCACGCGTCGACCTCGCGTTCGACCTCCTCGAAGACGCCGCGTCTGTGGACGACGTCCACCGCGCCGGCGAGTACGCCGACGTCGCCGCGGTGACGAAGGGCAAGGGCACCCAGGGCCCGGTGAAGCGCTGGGGCGTCCAGACCCGGAAGGGCAAGCACGCGCGCCAGGGATACGAGCGCAGGATAGGTACGCTCGGCCCCTGGCATCCGACCCGCGTGCGCTCCACCGTCCCGCAGCAGGGTCAGACGGGCTACCACCAGCGCACCGAGGTCAACAAGCGCGTGATGTCGATATCCGACGACGACGTCACGCCCGAAGGCGGCTTCGTCGACTACGGCGAGGTCACCGGCACTCACGTCCTCCTGAAGGGCAGCGTCCCCGGGCCGAAGAAGAGGCTCGTGAGGACGAGGCGCGCCGTCCGGCCGAAGGACGAGCCAGCCTACGACCCCGAGATACGCTACGTGAGCACGGAGAGCAAGCAAGGGTGACTTAGATGGAAGTAGACGTACTAGACAACGAAGGAAAGATACAGGCGACGGCGGACCACGGGGTGTTCGACGGCGAGAGCCGGCCGGACCTCGTGCGACGTGCGTTCCACTCGGCCCACGCCAACTCGCGTCAGCCCCACGGCTCGGACGAGTTCGCGGGTCTGAGGACGAGCGCGGAGTCGTGGGGCAGCGGCCGCGGCGCGGCGCACGTGCCGAGGCTGAAGAACGGCAGCAGGGCGGCGCGCGTCCCCCAGACGAAAGGCGGTCGGAAGGCTCATCCTCCGGTCGTCGAGAAGGACCGCCGGGAGGAGATAAACGACAAGGAACGCCGGCGTGCGTTCGACGCCGCCGTCGCGGCGACGGCGGACGAAGACGCCGTGAGGGAGCGAGGCCACGAGTTCGACGAAGACGTCGAGCTACCCGTCGTCGTAGGCGAGGAGTTCGAGAGCCTCGTGAAGACCCAGGAGGTTCTCGGCGTGCTCGAGCAACTCGGGCTTGCGGCCGACGTAGAGCGCGCCGACGAGGGACGCGGCGAGCGCTCGGGACGCGGGAAGACCCGCGGCCGCCGGTACAGGACGCCCCGGAGCGTCCTCTTCGTAACCGCGGACGAGTTCCGCGCCGCCCGCAACCTAGCGGGCGCCGACGTCGTCCGCGCCGAAGCGCTCGGAGTCCACCATCTAGCGCCCGGCGGAGTCGCCGGCCGGCTGACGGTGTGGACCGAGCCAGCACTCGAGGTGCTAGGAGACAGATGAAGGCGATAAAGAGACCTCACATCACGGAGAAAGCGATGGACATGATGGACTTCGAGAACAAGATGCAGTTCGTCGCATCGCCCGACGCCACCAAGCAGGAGATAGCCGACGAGATAGAGCGAGCGTACGACGTCGAGGTGGCGGACGTGAACACGGCGACGACGATGACCGGCGAGAAGAAGGCGACGGTCGAGTTCGAGGGCGAAGACGTGGCTCAGGACATCGCGTCGAGGATGGGGGCGTTCTGAGATGGGTCGTCCGATACGCCAGCAGCGCGCCGGCAAGGGAAGCCCGACGTTCAGGGCGCCGAGCCACCGTTACAAGGCGCGTCTGCGCCACAGGAAGGCGGAGGGCACGGTCGAGGGCGAGGTCGTCGACGTCGAACACGACCCCGCTCGCTCGGCGCCCGTCGCCCGCGTTCGGTACGAGGACGGCGACGAACGCCACGTCCTCGTGCCCGAGGGCGTCGGCGTAGGCGACGTGATACACGCGGGCGTCAGCGCCTCGATAGAGCCCGGCAACACGCTTCCGCTCGCCGAGATACCCGAGGGCGTCCCGGTGTGCAACGTCGAGATAAACCCCGGTGACGGCGGCAGGCTCGCCCGGTCGAGCGGGACGAGCGCCACCCTGATAACCCACGAGAAAGGCGGCGCGGTGATACAGCTTCCGAGCGACGAGATACGTCAGCTTTCGCCCGAGTGCCGCGCCACCGTCGGCGTCGTCGCCGGCGGAGGCAGGAAGGAGAAACCTCTGCTGAAGGCGGGCAAGAAGTACCACAAGATGAAGGCGCGAGGCGGCAAGTGGCCGAAGGTCCGCGGCGTCGCGATGAACGCCGTGGACCACCCGTTCGGCGGAGGCGGACGACAGCATCCCGGCAGGCCGAAGAGCGTCGGGAGGAACACCTCGCCGGGCCGCAAGGTCGGCGACGTAAGCAGCCGGAGGACCGGCAGGAGGTAACCATGACAGACGACATACAACGAAGACGAGACGAGTTCAGGTTCCGCGGGCACACGCTCGAGGAGCTACAGGAGATGGACCGCGACGAGGTGGTGGAGCTTATGCCCGCGAGGATAAGGAGGTCGCTCGAACGCGGTCTCACGGAGGAACAGGAGAAGCTGCTCGAGCGCGTCGAGCGAGGTGACGACGAGATACGCACGCACCTGCGCGACATGCCCATCCTGCCGGAGATGGTGGGCACGACGTTCATGGTGCACACGGGCCAGGAGTACGAGCGCGTCGACGTCGAGGACGAGATGGTGGGCCACTACCTCGGTGAGTTCCAGCTTACGCGTTCGGACGTAGAACACGGACAGGCGGGTATAGGCGCGACCCGTAGCTCGAAGTTCGTGCCGCTCAAGTGACCATGGGGATAAGCTACTCGGTCGACACGGAGGACGCAGCCGGCCTCGCTATGGGCCGTGACCTCCGGGTCAGCCACAAGGACCTCGTGGAGATATGCAGGGAGCTACGCGGCATGGATCTCGTGGGAGCGCGCGAGCGCCTCGACGCCGTCGTCGAAGAGGAGGAGGCGGTGCCGATGAAGCGCCACAGCGCCGGCGCAGGCCACCGCTCGGAGCTAGACGGCTGGGACGCAGGCGGCTACCCCGTGAAGGCCGCGCGCGAGCTGGACGGCGTGCTGCACAACGCCCAGGGTAACGCCGAGGAACAGGGCTTCGACGCCGACGACCTCGTTGTCGAGCACGTCGCGGCGCACAAGGTCGGAGAGATACGCGGCGTCATGCCGCGTGCGTTCGGCCGTGCGTCGCCGGCGAACACGCCGCTCGTCGACGTCGAGGTCGTGCTCGGCCTCAAGGAGGGCGTCGAGCACCCCGACGAGCGCGAGGACGAAGACGAGGAGGCCGAGGAGACGAGCGAGCCGGCAGACGATGGAGAAGATGACGGAGACGACGTCGAGGCCGGCGAGGGAGACGAGGCGGGCGACGACGAGCGAGACGAGACCGAAGACGCAGGAGACGAAGCCGAGGACGAGGCCGGCGCGGGCGAAGGAGACGAGGCCGACGCCGAAGCCGGAGACGGAGACGAGACAGGAAGCGAGGACGAAGACGAGGACGACCAGTACGTCAGCCAGCCCTCGGAGCCCGAGGACGACGTCGTAGACGAACTCGAGGAACACCATGACAGATAGGAGCCAAAGATGGCGATAGAACGAGACTTCGTGGAGCGCGGCATGAAGCGCTCCCGCATAGACGAGTACCTCGCGGACGAGCTAGCGCGCGCCGGATACGGCGGAATGGAGATGGCGAGGACGCCGATGGGTACCGAGATCAAGCTCAAGGCCGAGAAACCCGGCATGGTTATCGGCAAGGGCGGACAGAACATACGCGAACTCACGACGTCGCTCGAACGCGACTTCGAGCTAGAGGACCTCCAGATAGACGTCCAGGAGGTCGACGAACCCGACCT
>JBKGYY010000030.1:0-14116 GCA_046545855.1 Halobacteriales archaeon
ATATGCATGGGTTGCAAGCGCCTGCTGTCGTCGGACGCGGACGCCGGGCCGTCGGACGGCGGCTTCGAACGCGAGGTCGGACGGCCGCGAGGAGGTGGTAGCTAGGCAGGCAGCGTCACGCGTTCGCTCTCGAGTCTGTCACCCCCCCCCCTTTTTTTTCGCACGCCGGACTCGTTTTCCCGTCGTCCTGGCGCCGGACGCTCATAAACGGCAGCCGTAGCCCGAGTCGAGTCGTATAGTAAGTAGCAGGTCTACCTCTCGCCGTACGTGGTCTCGAGAACCTTCCTCAGGCCGACGCGGAGCTGCTGCGAGAAGCTAGGCTGGGATATACCGAGCGACTCGGCTATCTCCGCGCCCGTCATCTCTCTGCTGTCCTCGAAGTAGCCGCTCCGATACGCCGTCCGGAGCACCTCGTCCTGGCGGTCGGTGAGGCCGTCGGTCACGTCGACGGGTTCGGTGTCCTGGCGCGACGGTTTCGACGACGTAGCCGCCGTGACCTCGGCTTCGGGGAGCTCGGACCGGATGTCGCTTGCCACGTCTCTCGTGTCTCGGTCGGCGGGCACGGCTACCTCGAAGACACAGCCTTCTTCGTCGACCTCGAAGAACTCGAGCCTTACGCCGTGTTCGAGCACGCGCGCGGGGACGCACCGGCCCGCGACGACCGCCTGGTACCTGTCGTCCGACACATCGTGGACGTCGACTACGCCGGGATGTCTTTCGGCGGCTTCGTGGAGTTCGTCCTCCTTCGGTCCGTCGGCTTCGAAGTTGACCACGGCTTCTCCGTCGTGCCTCGTCACGTGGTCGACGGACAGCCGGCCTTCGACGTCTCGACAGTAGTCGACGAAGTTGCAGTCGACGTCGGCTAAACGGAACCTCATGCGAACGGGGGAGTCTGTCTCCAGCGCCCTGCGTCTCTCGATAGAAGATATCGCGTACGCTAGCTGTTCGGATAGCTCCTCTAGCACGGAGGTCGTCATGACGTCGAAGTCGTCTCGCGTGTAGCTGTGTACGGTGAGCACGCCGTAGATCACTCCGTCGTTGTCGATGGGCGTGCTAAACGTCGAACGGAAGCCTCTGACGAGCGCGTGGTTTGCCCAGTCTCTCTCGGGCGCGTGGTCTCCTACGTTGAGGTGTACCTGTGTCTCGTTCCGCCTCACCGCGCGGCGCCACGGTGGGTCTCCGTCGGCGTCGCCCAGGACTTCGTCGAGGTAGCTCTCTTGGTCGCCGGCCGAGGCGGTTGCTTCGAGTACGCCGTCGTTCGGCTTGCCTATCCACACGAGGTCGAAACGGTCTATCTCCGAAAGGATGTCGACGGCGCTCTGTAGTATCTCGTCGGGGTCGTCGGCTCCTACGAAAGCCTTGTTGATGCGTCGGACGCCGTCGTTTAGCTGCCGGACTCTGTGTAGCTGCCGCGCCTGCATCTCGTTCTGTCTGTCCTCTATCTTCAGGCGTTCTTCGGCTCGTATTCTGCCGAACGTGGCCTGAAGGGTCGCTGCGACTGCTTCGACCTGTCTGCCTGCGACTGCTGGCTCGGTCTGGCGGGTCGTGAGGATGACGCCGTGGTTTCCCAACGGCCGTGCGGTCTCGGTTTCGCCTGGTTCTCGTACGGTGGTGGTTTCCTGCTGTGTGAAGGCCTGCCAGATCGGGTCTTCGCCGGGCTCTATGGCGTGTCTGTTCTCGGTTTCGTCGCGGGGTCTCGCGTCGAGGAGCACGAGGGCGTTGGTGTCTTCGTCGTAGCCGTAGACCGCGGCGGTGTCGAAGTCGAGGTCGTCGACGGCGGCTCTCGTGGCCTGCCGGGCGGCTGCTTCGTGGCACTCGGACCCGGTGATGGCGCGTAGACGCCGGGCGGAGACCTGGGTGGCCTGGCTTCGGTTGGACGTCGCCTTCATAGGGAGGTAGATATAAATTCCTGCATTACTTAAGAGTTGCCCGATTTGTGCGTGGTTGTGTAACGTAGCGAGTGAAATGCCGACGGTTGGGGGCCTACTGCCCATTTGTATGGCCGTATGAGCGGTTTTCACCCATAGAGTTACAATAACCGGTAAGGCATACGATGGGCTACCAAGAGTCAGGGAACCCCCTACCGAGCACGGCGGAGACTAGAACGAGCGCAGACGAGCCTCGTCCGCGAGGAGACGCCTCACCATCGCCACAAGAGAGTTTTGCTCGCCACGCGCGACCACCGCGCGCTCCCGGGCTTCGTCCGACGACACGAACGAACTCAGCACGGCGACCTCGCCGTCGACCACCACCATGCGCGAAATCCTTATCGAGTCGTCCACCACCGGCCGGCTGACCCACGACGACCCAATCTCGAACGACGCTATGCCCTCGACGTCCGACGAGAAACCCGAGCCGTCGCCTTCCACACCGACCTCGACCTCGACTCCGTTTCCGTTCGCGGACCTGATGCTCGCCACCGTCTCGTCGACGACCGGAGGCTCGGAAGCGAGCGCGACGACGACCGTCGACTCCGCGCTCTCCACGAGCCTCCCGACCCTGGCGTCTATAGACGACTCGCCAGATAGCGACCACACCTCGTGGTCGGAGTCGGCGCCACCGTCCCTCACGGGAGGCAGCCCCCGGAGGGCCCGATCGAGCTTTCGCGTCTGGCTCTCGAACCTCTTCTGGAGAGTCGAAGTCGCCTCCGACACGGAGACGGCGCGGAAGACCTTCGGGCTCGTGTGCTGTACCTCGACGAGGCCCTCGCTCTCCAGCACGTCTATGGCGTCGTAGACGCGGGTGCGCGGCACCCCGGAGAGGTCGCTAACCTCCTTCGCAGTCGCCTCCGGCACCCTCGTGAGAGAGACGAGTATCTTGGATTCGTACTCCTTGAGACCGAGGTGCTGGAGTATGTCTATCGCTTCTTCCTCTTTAGGATTTGATTCCATCTTGAGTCCCAACCTCTTTATTGCAGCTACGCAGAATCCGTACGTCGGCTTACGTTAAATGGTTTGTTGCTGGCGTTGGACCGTGAAATGCGGTCCCGAAGTCGTCCCGAGACGTCGTTCTGTATGTACGGGAAGTCGAATCAGAAGTTTTGGACGGCCTAAACCCGGGTTCCCTGGTTTTTTAACTCGGATAATCACAGAAAGAGTCATTAGGTTCCGTCGCCTAACGGAGATGGTCCGCGGCTTCCGAGTCCCAACCTCTGAACCGCGGACCGGACCGGGAGACCGGTCTCGAAAAACTAGACACACCTACGACCGAGACACACCCTCGCCCGAAGACATCGACACGAGACGGCCGACCGGACGAGACCGGCATCAGCTTTAAGCCGCTGCCGATGCCCTTGCGGGCATGGGCGACAAGCAAGACCTGAGACAGCAGTTCGTAGAAGCATTCGAGGGAGCCGACTACCCGGTCAACAGCCCGATGGACCTCGTCCCCGCCCTTCCAGAGGGACCGCAGACCGAGTTCAAGTACGACGGCGAGAGCTTCACAGCGATGGAGATACAGCAGCAGGGCGGCGGCCAGGGCGACTTCCCCTACGACTCCGTCGACAGCCTCGTCGACGACCTCATGCAGGGGATGGAAGACGAAGGCTTCCTCGACTGAAGCACGGGAGAGATTCTAAAGATGAACTACGAGGAGACAGAGGAACAGCGACTGGTGCGCGAGACCGTCCGCGAGTTCAGCGAAGAGTACGACGTCGACTACTTCGAACCCCACGTCGAGAACCAGACGTTCCCCGAGGAGTACTGGGAGGACCTGTCCGACACCGGCCTCGTCGGCACCATGGTTCCCGAGGAGTACGGCGGCGCCGGGATGGGCATGCTCGAGATGGCGATAGCGCTAGAGGAGCTAAGCCGCGGCGGCGACCCCGGCGGCCTGGCTCTCGCTCTCACCGCGATATTCGGCAGCGTCGGCATCACGGAGCACGGCACCGAGAGCCAGCGCGAGCGATGGCTGCCCCGGATAGCCGAGGGTGACGTCCAGTTCTGCATGGCGCTCACCGAGCCCAACGCCGGCGTCAACCTGCTTCGGATGGAGACGTACGCCGAAGAAGTCGAGGACGGTCGCTACGTCGTCGACGGCACCAAGACGTTCATAAGCGGCGTCGACCACGCCGACGGAATGCTCCTCATAACGCGGACCGAGGAGTTCGACCGTTCGAACCCGACGTACGGCGTGACGTTGTTCCTCGTCGAAGACCCCGGCGACAGGGACGCAATCGACCTCACGCCGCTAGACGTCCACGTGCCGTGGTACGAGACACAGTACCAGGTCGACATCGACGGCCTCGAGCTAACCGAGGACGACATACTCGGCGGCCCGGACGCACGAGACGTCGCGCTCTACAAGCTCTGGGACACCCTGAACACCGAGAGGATCTCGGTCGCCGCCGGCAGCGTCGGCAGCGGCCTCCGCGCCGTCGACCTCGCGGTCGACTACGCAGGCGACCGCAAGGTGTTCGGCTCACCCATCGGGGCGCATCAGTCGATACAGCACCCGCTCGCCGACGCCTACAGCGAGCTATTGACCGCACGCGAGATGACGTACAAGGCGGCGTGGAAGTACGACGAAGGAGAGCAGTGCGGTATGGAGTCCAACGTCGCCAAGCTACGGTCGACGGAGGCAGCGACGCGTGCGGCGAGCCGTGCGATACAGACCCACGGGGGCAACGGCTTCAGCGCCGACTACGAGGTGTTCCCGCTCTGGGTCAACGCGCGGTTGCTCGAAACCGTGCCGATACCCAACGAGATGGTGTTGAACTTCCTCGCCGAGCACACGCTCGGTCTCCCGCGCTCCTACTGAACATCCCGTAGGTCCGGCCGCGAGCCTCAGAGGGCGTCGCGTCGGCTTAGCTGACTCCGGACTATCCGCCGTAGTTCGTCCTCTCCGCTCGCGTATATCCTCAATGATTCCTCCGTGTACTCTAGCTCGCCTATCGGGAGGCCTGTGTCCACCTGCATCCGTAGGTCTAGGCCTTCGACGTAGTCGCGTACTATCCTCGATCGATCGAAGTGGTAGTCGAAGACTTCGAGGGCTTCCGGACCGGTGTAGACGTCGAGGACGGCGTCCCAGAAGTCGTCCTCGGGCGATTCGACTACCGGACGGAGGTTGTCACCGGTGGTCCGCAGGTAGTCCAGAAGGTCGTCCCGGAAGTCTGTCTCTTTTTCGCCGTCGTACGCCTGGTAGTAGAGGTCGGAAGCGAGGTAGTCGTCTAGGTAGTCTTCGGCGCCTCCGTCTTCTGCTGCGTAGTCGACGATGACCTCGGTCTGCTCCTGGAACCTCGCTTTGATGCGCGCGGTCTCCTGACGTAGCTCGCTCCGGAAGAACTCCTTGAGCGCGCTGCTCGACATGTCGAGGTCGACGTTTATAACGTTGAAGGGGTCTAGTTCGTCGAGCGAGTGGAGCGCGGCGACGTGCACGAAACGAAGGAGCTTGCTCCGTACGGCTCGCTCGGTCAACTACGCCACCTCGGTGCCGTAGGACGCGTATCGGTCGAGTCCACTGTCGAAGGAGTCGTCCTGGTTCGACGTAACTCTGTCGCCGGAGGAGCGCGTGTGGTTCAGCTTCTCCGGCTGACCTGGTCGACTATGGCGGCGACGCCGTGGTCGACTGTGCCTTCGGCGTGGCTGTCGATGATCTCTCCGACTATGACGCTGGCGACCTCGTCGACTATCTCCTCGGAGTTGTCCTCTAGATAGGCGTCGACGGCGAGCGTCGTCGTGGTCCTCAGGGGCGTTATCTGTGACACTACCGGGATGGTGTCGAGTACCGCGCGTCCCACCTTCTTGGCGACTCGTTCGGGGTCCTCGTTCTTCATCTCGGTGACCAGATGTCGGGCTATCTCCCGGACGACCTCGGTTTTCTGGTCGTCGTCGAGTTGTTCGAGGACCCTCCGTGTGGCCTGCGTCTTAACTTCTCGTCCTTCGTCGATTGCCGCCATGTCGGTTGTACAGGGTCTTACGATATAAACCCTCTGCAGGTTTGGGACAGTTGACGTATGACGCGCCGGCGTAATCCGGACGAACGTCCAAGAGGAATATACGTACGTCCAGGCAGCGGAGCTCAGTCGAAACCGCCGAAGACGGACTCGGTGAGCATGTCGCGAGCGACGTCGGCTTCGACGGACAACGAGTAACGACGGGGACGTCGGCCCTCGGACTCGACCACGCCGTTCCGCTCCATGTGGTCGAGATGAGCGTACGACTCGCCGGGACCGTGGAGAATGTGGATGCCCTCGAGGTCGCCGAACAGACGCGCACCGACCTCCCAGGGCGTCAGACCGCCGTCGTCATCGAGGACGTCGACCACACGCCGCGAGCGCTCGAGGTGATGACGCGCAATCTCGACGGCGCGCCCCGAGGGGTTCTCGATAGGGTCACGGTGACCCGGGTGCGCGACTTCGAAGTCGCGCTCACGTATCCGCGACAGCGACCCGAGGTAGGCGTCGAGCGGCCTCTCGGTCCTCACGTCCGCGCCTCCCACGTTCGGAGTGTAACGCGGCAGCAAAGCGTCGCCGCTGAAGCAGACGTCGCCGTCGTGGTAGACCGTCAAGCCCGAGGTGTGACCCGGCGAGTGCAACGCCTCGAGAGAGCCGTCGCCCGCGGGAACCAAGTCGCCGTCGCGAATAACGGTGACGTCGACGGCTTCACCCTGGACGTGGTGGGTTGCCTCCATGAACGCGATTAGTTCCTCCCGGGGGCTGTCGGGCATACCCCACTGTCCGAGCAGGTCGTCGCGGGTTTCCTCCATCCGACGCCACTCGTCCTCGTCGTGCGCGACGACGTCGGCGTCTCCCTCGTGCACGTATACGTCGGCGTCGCTCTCCCGCTGTATCGTGCCCGCGAGCCCCGAGTGGTCGGCGTGCCAGTGAGTCAACAGGACGGCGTCGACGTCCGAGTACTCCAGGCCGTTCCTCCGGAGACCCTCTCTAAGCTGACGCCGGACGTCCGGCGTCGCCACGCCGGTGTCGACGAGCGCCGTGGTCTCGCCGTCCAGGAGGTAGGCGTTGTTGTCTCCCTCGAACTCGTGGTTGCGAAGAGCGATGCGTTCGAACTCCATACCCCGTGGATGGAACGCCGTGCCTTGGGGCTGACGGTCGGACGGTGCAGGACGGCCCGCGAGGTTTTTCGGCGTCACGCCGGTCTCGTAGAGTGAGAACGCCTGACAGGGCCGACGTCTACCAGCAGGTATATATGACGGCGTCGCCCAGATGGGACTGCAGATGGCAAAAGGCACGGTAACCTTCTTCCACGACAGGAAGGGATACGGTTTCATCGAAACGGACGACGCTGACACAGACGACGACGTCTTCTTCCACATGGAGGACGTCGGCGGCCCCGATCTCGAAGAGGGAGAGGAAGTCGAGTTCGAGATAACACCCGGCGACAAGGGCCCCAGGGCCGCTAACCTCACCCGGCTGTAAACAGGCGAACCGCTTCTGAGTCAGATTCAACCGACGGACAGCGACGGCTGCGTTATCCGACGGCGTTATAGAGGAGTGACGACGACTTGAGTCGTGGAGCCTGACGGCGAAGCCTACGTCAAGATATCCTGGCGCGCCGAACCCGGAACGGAAAGCTGGCGCGCGTACCTCGTCACCGTAGACGACGAGGGCTTCCGTCGAAGGAAGCTCGACGAAGACACCGTCTTGAGGTTCGAGGCTCTCGACACGAGGATGTGCACGGGCTACTACGCCGACGTCGGCGACCGCAGACCGTGTCCCGGGAGCAGGGAGGTGGACGCCGGCGCTCGATGCCCGGGCTGCCGGGAGCGAGACGTATACGTCGACTACGTAAGAGGGGTGGGCGCGGCAGATGTCGACGGATCGGTAGATTACAGCGTCTACCTCGCGGAAGCAGGTGGCTCGGTGAAGGTGGGCGTGACACGGTCCGGTTCGCTGGAACGCAGGTGGCTCGAACAGGGTGCGTCGAAAGCCGTCGAGGTGGAGTCCGGCCTGACGTCGGAGCGGGCTCTGGAGCGCGAGCGAGAGATATCGCGGAGACACGGGCTGCGACAGCGGATACGTAAGACTGCCAAGATACAGCGAGAGCGAGACAGGCTGTCCGACGTCCTGAGGGAGACGGGGCTCGCGGACCTCGACGACGTAGTCGACGTCGAAGGCCTGTCTCCCTACGAGCGACCGAGGTGTCGTTCTCTGTCGCGCCGCGGTCTCGTCTCGGGGTCGCTGGAAGCCTTAGCGGGACAGGTTCTGCAGGTCGACGGCGGCTGCTACGCACCTCTGGAGGGCGCCGTCCTAGTCGAGCCACGTCAGCGGGGGTTCGATGACTACTGATTTCCGGGGACCTCCAGAGTCGTTCAGCCGTCGAGGAGCGCGTACTCCTTCTCGACCCTGCGGTACCTGGCTATCAGTCGTTCGAGCGTTATCCATACCGTGGCGTAGAACACGAGAAGGAATCCAAGAGTGAGAAGCTGGTTGGAGGCCGACCCCGAGATATCGAGGGCTTCGGCCGTCGCCGGCAGGTAGCTGACTCCGACGTTGTAGACTCCGTGGAGGCCGACGGCCAACAGGAGTCCCTTGAAGACTATGGCTCCGGCGTAGGCGGGGTTGAGTCGAGCTAGCCCGAGGTAGTAGCCGGCTATCGAGCTCCAGAGAACGTGGGCAGGCGCGACTCCCGCCCGTCCGACTATGGTCTCGTAGACGCCCGTCGGTCCGAAGAAGCCGCCGGAGACGATGTAGAAGGCGTTCTCAGCCGTCGCGAAGCCCAGGCCGGCGAACGCCCCGAAGACAGCGCCGTCTATCGCCGTACCGAAGAACTCGGACTCCATCGGGTAGACGTACACGGCGAGTAGCTTGAGCGTCTCCTCGAGCGGTGCCACGAACAGCAGGAAGAACAGAGCGAGACCGAACGCCGGCAGGGCTTCGAAGTAAGGTAGAGCCCAGGTGTTGAGTATGTACGCGAAGCCTACCACGACTATGCCCAAGCCGAAAGTCGCGGCTACCAGGAACGCCGACTGTCTGCCCAGGGGGTCGGAGTCCCATACGTAGAACGCGACGAAAGCCGCCGGGAGGACGGAGACCAGCGTGAAGCCGCCGACGAGGGGGTTGACGTACAGGCCGACGAGGCCGACGGAGACGTTGGCGAGGAGGACGAGCGCGAGCGCGGCGAACGCGAGGACCCTGACGTTGGAGCGCAGGGCGGCGTAGACGTCGACGAGAAGCCTGTCGACAGCCGTCTGAGGCTCCCACGTGCGCACGCCGTGGAGGTGGTGTCGTTCGTGGACGGGTGCACCGTGGACGTGGCGTTCCACGGTTTCCTCTGGATCGAAGTCCGTTGCTCGAGCCCCACCGGACATGACGTAGAGAAAATGAATCCCTGATGCTTAAACCGTGCTTTTCACCCGGATGTTCACAGGATACCCCTGGAACCAGGTGTCCGTCAGACTAAACCAAGGTTAACCGGACGAAGAAGGAGTTCACTCGAACGCCGCTCTCGCGCGGTCGAACGACACCATACGCAAAGTAGTGTCTTCGCCCACACGGCAGACACCCGAAGGCTCGACGTCGAGAACCAGGAGACAGCCGCCGGCTTCGTCGCCCTCGAGACAGACGTCCCGCTCCCGACCACGGTAGACGGCGTCGCCCTCGAGACACCCGTCGAGCGCTTCGTGGTCGAACACCTCGTGAGTCGACAGGAAGTCCACGCGCTCCGCCGGACTCGACCCACACACCGTGAACTCCACCTCGCCCTCCAGACCCGACGGACCCGGAACGACGGCGCGCGACCGCGACAGCGACAGACGGCTTCCCAGCTCGACAGGGTAGCCGCGTCCACCCGCGAACGCGACGTCGTGCTCCGAGACAGCCGCGTCCCGCGCGAGCGCGCGGCCGAGACGCAAGACGCCGTCGACGTCACCGGGCTCTACGTCGAGCACGACCGAGCGCGATTCACCGGACCACGGCTCCGTCCGCCGCGTCAGCCACCGGAAGAGAGGCCAGAGATACCGGCGGCTCACCACGAAGTCCGCGAGCACGTCGGCGTCGAGCAAACTCACCGCAGGCTCCGACTCCACGTCGTCCGCCGCGCGACAGCAGACGAGCGAGACGTCGACGACGTTAGCGTGTTCGTTGGCGACGGCGCAAGCCCTCCTGACGCTCGACATGTCGGCGTGATCCGTCACGAGGAAGACGCTCCTCACAGGCAGCGGAGTGTTCTTGCGCGCTACGACGCAGCCGTCGCTCTCCGAGAACGACGTGTAGCCCTCGAGACGCCAGAGGTCGCGTGCGAAGCCCTCCAGACGCGTCGGGTCGAGCCTCTCGACCGCCCGCCTGACGAAACCACGCCAGCCGCCGTCGAGAGAACGCTGTCTCCTCCTCACACCGACCCCCCGGTACGACAGCTTCGTTCCATCGGTCGTAGTAGACCCGGAGTTCATTTGAATCTACGTCAGACGAGCGCACGCCGGCGAAAACCACTCCAGCGATACCGTGACGCGATAACCGAGACGGGTCAGACCACGTTCAGGCGAACGACAGAACACACCTGTTCGTCCGGCACCAGGTCACGGAGTACGTCGACGTCGCGTTCACCGTCCGCGTTCACGAGATACGCCCGTCCGTCGACGTCGCCGTACGCTAGATGGAGGTCGTAGACGAAGCCGTAAACCGAGACGTCGTCGGAGACGTCGTCGCTCTCCAGGAGGAACTCCACCTGTCTGTCAACGTTGTGCTCGACGAGACGGTGGACTACGTCTTCCTCGCTGCCCTCGACGACGCCGGCGTCCAGTGCGTCCTCGACTACCGGGACGAGCAACTCCACCCACTTCGACACACCGACAGGGTGTTCGGTTTCGTTTTCGACGGCTTCGAATGCCGCAGTCAACGCGGCACACCCCGTGTGGCCCACCACGACCACGACCTCGGTCTCCGCGTACTCCATCGGATAAAGCACGCTTCCGTCGACGACGAGCCTGCCGTCGACGCGGTCCCACACCTGGTTACCTATCGTGCTCGGCGTGAAAAGCCAGCCTGGTTCGTCGACCGACCACATCAGCTCCTGAGACACCCTGCTGTCCGAACAGCACATCGAGACAGCACGTGGGCGCTGGCCGTCCCTCAGGTGCTCGAACCAGCTGTCCGCCAGACCCCGAACGTGTTCGTCGTTGCCGTCAAGCAACTCCATGAGCGTCGAATCCAACATAAGGCTGCGTTGGAGGGCCTCCTCCACATCACTTGTCATCGGACGGGATAGCCACGCTACAGGCGACCGAGAAACCGACTCAACCAGCCGGCCTCGCCCTCCGGATCCTTCCCCACGAGCACGGACGAAGACGTCGCGTGCGCCACGAGATCCGTCGTCTGACCGAAGAACTCGTGCAACCGGTCCGGATGAGACGGCGCGCCGAGCACCAGGAGATCGGCGGTGTCACCCTGCTCCACGAGACTGATCCTGACGTCGTCGCTCTCAACGACCTCGGTGTCGACGTCGCTCTCCACCATCATACTGAGGCCGTCGAGGTATTCACGCGCCGTGTCGACAGCCTGCTCCGAAGCCTCCATAGGCAGGACCTTCAGAAGCCTCAGCCGGCCGCCCGTGTAGCTCGCTATAGCGTCGGCTAGCTCGACCTCGGCGCGGTCGTACGGCGACTCCCCGGCAGCGACCACGATGTCACGGAGGTCGGATATACCACGGTGCTTCAAGACGGCGACGCGCACCGGGACGTCAGAGCGCAGTATCTCGTCGACGTGGCTTTCCCTCAGGTTGTGCCGTCGGACGGGCTCGTGCCAGTCGACTACGACGAGTTCGACGTCGTCGTCGATCCGGTCGAGCAACGCCTCCGTGCGGTCGCGCGCGAGAACGTGATGGAAATCCACGTCGACCTCGCTTCTACCGAGCCTGTCTTCGAGCTTCCGACGCCAGTCGACGTCGACGCCGGCGTCGAACGCCGTTCCATCGAGGGGCACCTGAGGCGGTAGCTCGGATATGACGACGACCTCGAGCGTGGCGTCGAACCTCTCGGCGAACGCCGAGACGATGGTGAGAAGGTCGCGGTTCGACTCGCCTTCGACGACCTCGACGACGACCTTCGAACTCGCGTCGTCGTCCATCTCCGTTTGTTTCTCCTCTATCGCCCTACGGTACCGGACTCGACTTATCTGGTCGCCGATGTCGTGGTCGGGTTCGACGTCCTCGCCCACGCGAGTCTGCCGCAGGTACCAGGCGACCCCGGCGACGACGAACACGACAGCCGTGAGCTGGGACACCAAGCCCATGAAAGGAACGAGCGCGAGCGCCGCAGCCGTCCCCGCGAGAGGCAACGCAGGAGACAGAGGCATAGAGAAAGCCGGCTGATACCAGTCGGGCTTCGACGCCCTCAATACGACCACCGCGAGGTTGATGAGTGCGAAGACGAGGATACCGAACGTGCCGCCTAGTTTGGCGAGAAGCTCTACGTCGAAAGACACAGCGAGACCCACCATTACCACCCCGGTGAACACGATGGAGTTCGAGGGCGTGCCGAAACGCCGCGAAGTCCTGCGGAACCAAGGCGTCACCAGTCCGTCGCGCGACATAGCGAACGGGAAACGCGACGACGAAAGAGTAGCGGCGTTCGCCGTCGAAACCGTGGCGAAGACGCCGGCGAGAGCGACGACGTAGCCGCCTGCAGAACCCATGAAGCTCTCGGCCGCGGTCGCGACTGGAGCAGAGCTATCGGCGACGGCCTCGGGAGAGAGAACCCCGGTAACTATCAACATTATCGCGGCGTAGAGGAACGTTACGAAGACCACGGACGCGACGAGCGCCCTCGGGAACGTAGTGCCCGGGTCCTCCACCTCGCCGGCGACCGCAGTGGCCTTGACGATGCCGAGATACGAGATGAACACGAGGCCCGTGGCCGACAGCAAGCCCAACGAGCCACCGGAAAAGAACGACGAGAAACGCTCGGTCTCGATGGAGACAGCGCCCTCCGCGACGAAGATCGCGAGCAAGCCCACTAGACCGAGCACCACGAGGTTCTGTAGCCCACCGCTCTCCTCGGCCCCGACCCAGTTCACGAGCACTAGAAACACCCCGGCGACCACGACGACGGCGAGCACGGGTACAGGCGAGAAGTACGAGACGTACCACGCGAGTCCGACGAGAGCGAACGAGCCCTTGAGAAGCAAGCCTATCCAGGCGCCGAGGCCGACGACGCATCCTACCAACGGCCCCATCGCCCTGCTCGTGAAGTGGTAAGAACCCCCCGAGTGAGGCATCGCAGTCGCCAGCTCCGCCGAAGACAACGCAGCAACGAGGGCGATGGCGCCAGCGACGACGAACGCCAGCGACGACGACGGGCCCGCGAGAGCGGCCGCCGGCCCAGGGAGCACGAAGATACCCGCGCCGATCATCGTCCCCGTCGCCGTGGCGAAGACGGCGAGAGGACCGAGCCCCCGACGTAACTCAGAGCCACTCGCTTCCGGCATCCCGGAGATAGACGGTCGGCGGACCTAAACGCCTTTTGGCGACACGTCAGTCGTCTTCGACGTACTCCGAAGCCCGGCTGAAGCCCTCGTGCACCTCCCGCGACCGACGGCGCTCGCGTTCCGCCAGCGCGTCGACAGAGGGCTCGACGTCGTCCTCTAGAGCCGCCCAACCGCGGTGAACGCGGGTGTGACACCACCGGCAGAGATACACCGTTATCTCGTGTCCGTCGTCCGGATAAGACAGATGGTGTTCCTCGAGCAGAGGGCGTTCGCCGGGCATCCTTCGTTCCTCGAGGCCGCACCGCCGACAGCGCCGCGTGTGCCTCCGGCAGCGGAACGAAGCACAGTCGCTCCAGTTCCAGTCTCCCGAGAGGCCGTCGACGTCTGGGTCGCCGGCGACGGGACACCTGCCTTCCGAGTCGTCGAGAGCCTCGCTCAAGACGGCGTCGACGTCGTCCTCCCGGAAGAGTCGACAGAGGTTGTCTTCCGCGAGGTAGTCGCAGGAGTCAACGTGTGCGTAGGGGTCTTCTACGCCGAGAGAGGTACCGGCGTCCGTCTTCTCCATCGAGGGGTAACACGGCGTCGCGCTACTTGAGGGCGCCGATGGCCGACCTCGAACGAGAAGACAGCACCGTATAAGTCCATCGCAGTGGAGCAAGAGTACGTCCCGACGACCAGGCCATACAAACCGCACCATAGAAATCGTTCGCGGTTTGCCGCCTCCCCGATTTGAAC
>JBKGYY010000031.1:0-13717 GCA_046545855.1 Halobacteriales archaeon
GACGTTCCGTCGACGACCGCGAGCGGGTACGCGGTCTCGGGGTCGCTGTATACGACGACGCCCATGACGGACGGCAGACCGTGTCTCTCGGGGTTGTAGGGATGGCTGTTCACCCACTTGACGCACGCTCCCATGCCCTCGACGTAGGCGGGCATCGACCGGAAGTCGCCGTCGAACTCCGGCAGGTCGACGTAGGACTTCGCGGGCATCTTCGCGCGTCCCTCGTGGTAGAGTTCGAAGGCGCGCTCCACGACGTCGACTGCGTCGGAGGCCGAGAGCGTCCGCAGTGCCTCGGGACCGTAGAGACGGGTGCCGGTTCGTCCGTCGTCTTGCATGGCGGGCCTTGTACGTCGGCCGCCATCTAGCTGTCGACGCTGGGTTTATTGACCGGGGGTTCGAACTCCTCCAAACCAGGTATGGGACGGCGTGTCGCGTGGGGGCCGGGGGACAGCGACCTTCTCCGCGAGGTCGTGGAGGAGGTCGACGCGAGAGCCGAGGTCGTAGAAGCCCCCGACGTAGGCGACGTCGCAGGCGCGTTCGACTGCGTGGTCGTCGACTCCGCCGACGGAGAACTCCTCGAAAGCACGCTCGAAGCAGACGTAGATAAAACCGAAGTCATCGTCGCTGGCGACGGCGCTCCGCCGTCCGACGTCGTCGAAAGCGGCTTCGACTTCTTCGACAGAGACCACCCGAGCCGGCTGCTCGCCAACAGGATAGAGGCGTGCCTGTCGCCGGGCGAGGACGAGGTCGTGCTCCGGGCGCTCGTCGAGAACGTGCCCTCTGGCGTGCTCGTCGTCGACGAGGACCGCAGGGTGTCGCTGGCGAACGAGACGTTCGTCGAGATATGGGGCTTCGACGGCGACGCCGAAGACGTGGTCGGCGTCGACGACAGGAAAGCTATCGCCGAGGCCGCCGAACGCGTCGTCGACTCAGAGGGCTGGATAGAGATGACGGAGCGCGTCCGACACGAGGCCGAGGGACCGATGCGCACGGAGTTCGAGCTCGTCGACGGCACGCTCGTCGACCGAGTCTACGTGCCCGTCTACGTCGACGGCGTCCGCCGCGACCTCTGGGTGTTCCGCGACGTCACCGAGTACCGGCGGCGCGAACGCCAGCTCGAGGGCCTGCACGAGACCACCCGTCAGTTCATCGACGCCGACGAAGCCGAGGACGTCTACGCGGCCTCCGTCGACGCCGCCGAGGAGCTCCTAGAGTTCGACGCCGTCGGGTTCTACGTCCCCGAAGCCGACGTCCTCGAACCCGTCGCGCACTCGGACTCCGCCGAAGACCTGTTCGACGGACCGCCCTCTCTCCCGCTCGACAGCTTCTTCGGCCGGGCTTTCGAGAGAGGTAAGACGCGTGAGGTCGACGACGTCCGCGAGCACGACGCCGTCTACAACCCGGAGACCCCCGTCGCCGCCGAGGTCGCCGTCCCCGTAGGAGACCACGGCGTCGTCGGAGCGGCCTCCACCGAGCGAGAAGGTCTGCGCGAACGCGACGTCGACTTCCTCGAGATACTCGCGGCCAACGCCAGGACGGCGCTCGACCGCCTAGTCCACGAGCGAGAGATAGAGGAACGCGAGGAGTGGTACTCGGCGCTGATATCCAACAGCCAGGACGTCATCACCGTCGTAGAACCCGACGGCACGATAGCGTACCAGAGCCCGTCGGTCGAACGCGTGCTCGGATACGACTCCGACGAGATGGTCGGCGAGACGACGTTCGACTACGTGCACCCCGACGACCGCGAGCGCGTCGTCACCGAGTTCCTCGAGGCGCTCGAGGCGGGCCACGGCCACACTCGCGAGACGATCTTCAGGTACAGGGACGCCGACGGCGAATGGCGGTGGCTCGAGTCCATCGGAACCAACCTCCTCGACCACCCCGTCGTACACGGGGGCGTCATAAACTCACGTGACGTCACGGAACGCCGGAGGAAGGAACGCGAGCTAGAGCGCCAGAAACAACATCTCGAGGAGTTCGCGTCGGTCTTGAGCCACGACATCCGCAACCCCCTCAACGTCGTGCTCGGACGCCTCGAACTCGCAGTCGAAACAGGTGACGTCTCCCACGTCGAGGACGCCCGCGAAGCCGCGGGCCGGATGGAGGACATAGTCGACGACGTCCTCGAGCTCGCTCGCGCGGGCTCCGCCGTAGTCGACACCGAGGACGTCGACGTCGGCGACGCCGCACGCCGCGCGTGGGCCAACGTGCCGTCAGACGGTGCCGAGCTACGGGTGGACAGCGAGTTCGAGGTCGAAGCAGACGAACCACGTTTAGCGCGGTTGCTCGAGAACCTGTTCCGTAACTCGGTCGAACACGCCGGAGACGAAGTCGTCGTATGCGTCGGCTCCACCGACGACGGCTTCTACGTCGAGGACGACGGCGAAGGCCTCCCGGAGGACAGCGAACGAGTCTTCGAACACGGTTTCTCGACGGAGGACGGCGCCGGCCTCGGCCTCGCGATAGTCGAGGAGATAGCCGAGGCGCACGGCTGGAGCGTCGATGCCGGCGAGAGCCCCGCCGGAGGCGCGCGTTTCGAGTTCCGGACGTGACGCCCGGAGCGCGGAAGGGTAAACGATAATAGGAGACGGCGTCTACCCAGAGTCGGAGTCCCGCGGTACAGCGCTAGAACGCGGTGCCCGGGACAAGGGAGTGAAACGACCGCAGTCCCGTAGTATCGCGGTGCAACGCAGTGAACCACGATGCTCGGGACGGAACGAACGCAGTGAGTGGAGTCCCGTAGTGTAGTGGTCAATCACGGGGGGTTCTGGTCCCCCTAACCCAGGTTCGAATCCTGGCGGGACTAGTCACAGATTGCGAATAGTCCTGCGTCCGAGACGTCCACGATGGCTTTTTCGCGCGAGACCGCTTACTCCGTCCATGAGGTTCGATGTCGTCCTTGCTTTCGTGCTCGCGGTCGTCTCTATCTCGGCGGCGGTCTACGTCGTGACGCCGGGCACGGACGTCGACGTCAACGACCTCCGTGACCTCGTGGTCGAGGAGGAAGTGGTCTACCGGGACGACGTCGGTCCGTCGGCCGAAGACCGGTTCCGGGAGCGCGTGGAGGGTTTGAACGAGTCGTGTGGCTTCCAGTCGACGGATAACGCGTCCGTGGAGCGCAGCCTCGATGTCCACGACGGCGGCGTCGAGGGCCTGGTGCACGCTCGGTCTAACGACGTCCGCGTCGAACGCGGGCGGGGTGCTCTCGACTGCGACCCCGCGCTCGTCGACGTCGCCCGGGAACACAGCCGGGACATGGTCGAACGCGACTACCTCGGTCACGTCTCTCCGGACGGCGACGGACCGATGGACCGCCTCCGGGAGGCCGACGTCGTCTGTCCGCGGGCGGGCGAGAACGTCCAGCGTACGTTCTACCGGCGGGAGACCGAGGCTTCCGACGGCGACGTCGAGCGGTACGACACGCCGGACGAGCTAGCGGACGGCGTCGTCGAGGGCTTCTTGGGGTCGCGCGAGCACCGGGAGACGTTTCTGGACGGGGAGTTCGAGGTAATCGGAGTCGGCGTCTACGTCGACGGCGACGTGGTGTCAGTCACCCAGGTGTTCTGCTGACTGTCGCTTAGCGCCGTCCTCATCGGCGACTCCGTCTCCAGACTGTGGTTCGTCTCCGTCGTCTGCCTGGACCTCTGCTTCCGCTACGTCTCCGTCACCGGTCTGTCGTTCGTCGGCTCCATCGGCCCGGGAGTCTGCTTCTGTTTCCGGGTGGTCTCCGTCGCCGGCGTCGTCTTCACTGGCTTCGTCTCCGTCGTCTCCGGCTATCTCGACGCGGCCGTCTACCCTGCGGAGCGCTTCGTCTCCGACGAGCGCGTCTACCTCCGCGCGCACGGCTTCGTCTATCTTCGGCCCCGTGCGCTGGAAACCGAGCACGTACGCGACCTGTCGGACGAGGTCGTCTTCGCCGGTAGCGTACTGGACGTCGAGCAGGCGTTCGACGGCGTCGCGTACCTCCTCCGGCGGTATCCACTCGACGGGTACGTCCTCGTCTCTCCGGCGAACCACGACTTCTTCGGGTTCGACGTCCGCGGGGTAGACGAACCGCTCGCCGTCGTACGACCTCTCGGTTACGTCTGCCGCGGTGAGCGCGACGCCTATCGTGTGCTCGATGCGTTCTCCGAGTCGGTCGACGTCGGACATGTCTACGAGACGTCGGCACAGGTGGTCGTAGTGTATCGGGCCCTCGGTCTCGACGACGCGTTCGACGTCTTCTACGACCTCGAGGGGCTCGTGGTCGCCGAGGAACACCATGCGGTAGTCCGCTTCGACGTAGGCGTCGGCGAGATCGTCGAGGTCTAGCTCGGGGTGTTCGGCCTGGAGGTCGTCGACCGACGGGAGGTCGACGGTGTCTTCGACGGCTTCCGGGGACGTGTCGGTCTGCACGTCGTCGACGGCTTCGTTGACGGCGGCGAGAAGTCGCTCGCGCGCCCTCCGGGGCTCCCGGTGCCACTCGGTCGACCACGACCTGTGGACGTGCCAGCCGCGGTCCTCGAGCACCTGGAGACGCTGTCTGTCGCGCGCCCTCGTGACCTCCTCAGACTGGTAGCTCTCGTCGTCCAGCAGGACGGCTGCGGCGTACTCCTCGGGTTCCTCGGGGTGGACGACGGCGACGTCGACGGTGAGGCCCTCGCATCCGACGTCGAGGTGGACGTCGTATCCCTCCTTCAGCAGGGCTTCGACGACGGCGCGCTCGAACGCCGTGTCGGCGTCTCCCGCCGACGCCATCTCGCGGTCGCCGCCCCCGGACTCCGCGTGCTCGAGGTACCGTTTGAAGGCCCGGACACCACGCGACGACGTCGCCTCGAGGTCTATCGCCCGGGACGTGAAGTTCGAGTAGACGACGCATCGTTCGCGCGCCCTGGTCACGAGCACGTTGAGCCTCCGCCATCCGCCGTCGTCGTTGAGCGGGCCGAAGTTGTGGCTGAAGCCTCCGTCTTCGTCGTATCCGTATCCGACGCTGACGAGGACGACGTCTCTCTCGTCGCCCTGTATGCGCTCGAGGTTCTTGACGAACACCGGCTCGGTGACGTCGTCGGTGAAGTGGTGGTCTAGCTCGGGGTTCTCCTGGCGCAGGCGCTCTACCTCCCGGCGTACGGCTTCGGCCTGGCTCTTGCTGAACGTGCCGACGCCGACGCTGCGTCCTGGTTCGCGTTCGAGGTGTTCGAAGACGTCCTCGGCGACTGCGCGCGCCTCGTCTCGGTTGACGCGCGTGCCGCCGCGGTCGTAGGCTGCGTCCGGCAGATGCCGGTGTTCGACTCCGAGCGAGTCGGTGTCCCGGTCGGCCGTTGGGTAGACCCTGAGGTCGCCGTCGTAGAACTCCTCGTTCGACACCTCTATCAGCGACTCGTGTCGGCTGCGGTAGTGCCACCGGAGGCGTTTGGACGGCAGCGCCGACCGACCGAGGTCGAGCACGCTCTCGACGTCTGGGACGCTGAACTCGTAGTCGTCGGGGTCGCGGTCGTCGACGACGCGGTCGAAGAAGCTCGTCGGCGGAAGCTGGTTGGTGTCTCCGAGCAGTACGACCTGGCTGCCGCGCATGACGGCGCCGAGGGCGTCCTCGGGTCGGACCTGGCTGGCTTCGTCGAAGACGACGACGTCGAACTCCATCGAGCCGGGTTCGACGTACTTGGCTACGCTGTGAGGGCTCATCATGAAGCACGGCTTCATGCGTTTCACGAGGTCGCCGGCTTCGTCGAGCAGCACGCGTATGGGCTTGTGTCGGCGTTTCTTGCCGAACTCGTGGAACAGCACGCCTGCTTCGCTGGACTTCGACGAACCCTGCATGAGCCTCGGGGCGGAGTCGACGAGCGACTCGAATACGCGCTCTCGGTTGAGTTCGAGGCTCGCTAGGTCGGCTTCGCGGTAATCGGCTATCGTACGCTCGTGCGTCTCGCTGTCGAACTCCGCGAGCACGGCTCTGTCGCGTAACGCGGAGTCGAGGAGGGAGTCGGCGACGTTGGCGTCGTAGCACGTGACGAAGTCTTCGGCGTCGAGCGCGTCGCGTTCGACGACGTCCACGAGGCTTTCGGCGTGGCCTTCGCGGAGTTCGCGCGCGGTCTCCCTGTACCGCGAGTACTCCTCGAGTTCGTCGACGCGTTCGGCGAGACGTTCGACGTAGCCGCAGACGTCTTCCACCCTCGCGGAGCGGAGCGACGCGCCGTAGGCGCGGTGTTCGTCGACGTCGAGCACGTCGGACAGCGCCGTCATCGCTGTCTCGTACTCCCGCAGGCGTTCGCGCGCGGATTCGACGGCGTCGCGCTCGCGTTCGCCGAGGCCGCCGGCGACGGCGAGCGAAGTCGCCTCGGGTTCGAGCGGCGCGTCGCGTATGGCCTCCCTGACTGAGGTAGCCCAGTCCGCGAACCCCCGGAGTTCGTCGACGTCGGAATCCGTGCCCCGCCAGACGTCGTCGAAGTACCTCGCTCCTGTCTCGCGAGACGCCTCTATCGTGGAGACGAGGGAGTCGTGTTCGACGAGCGCCCGCAGGTGTTCGCCGACGACGTCGTCGGAGGGTACGTCGCCGTCGTACAGCGCATTCAGCCTCCGGCGGTGGGCGTAGTACGACGGCCTGAGGAAGCGCTTCAGGCCGGTGTGTCTCTCGTGTTCGTCTATGATGTCGGCCGGCTCCACGTCGACTGCGTCGGGGTGGACTCGCTCCCTCACGTCGTTCCTGTAGCGCCGGTGTCGGTCTACGAGTTCGACGAGCCGGCTTGCTTCCTCGGAGACGGTGTCCCAGCGTTCGTCGAGCACGGCGGGGTCGACGTCGTATCCGCCTTCGAGCGACTCTATCGCCTCCGTCGCTCGCTCGACTTCGACGGGGGTTTCGACGGACGCGTGACACGTGCGACGTAGCTCCTGGACGGCGGCGCGCAGCCGGACGCCCGCCTGTCGTGCTTCGTCGAGCGTCTCGGCTATCTCACGGCGGTCGCGCGGAAGAACCCTGCCTGGCTCCGTGTGCCTCCAGGGGTTGTCCCCGAGGGGTTCGACCGCACGGTAGAGGTCAGCGAGGCGTTCGACGGCTTCGCGTGCTTCGACGTAGACGTCGCGGGAGGTGTCGGCGTCGACGGCCAGGTCGAGGTGCGGTAGGCCGCTCTCGGTGCCGCGGAACCGCCGGCGTGCGTCCACGACGGTCTCCATCATCTCGTACGGCGTCCAGCCTACGTCGCCGTAGGGCTCCGCGAGAGCGTCTACGTATTCGCGCAGTCGGTCGCGCAGGCGTTCGAGGCGCTCGAACTCCTCGCTCGGGTCGTCGGCGTCGTACGCTTCGAGGTTGGCGAGGCGCTCTAGCTCCTCGAGGAACTCTGCCTTGTTGGCCCGGTGGCTGTGGAGTTCGAGGCAGAAGTCACCGAGGCCGACGTCGTCGAGCCTGCCGCGTACGACTTCGAGCGCCGCGAGCTTCTCGCTGACGAACAGCACGCTCTTGCCGTCGGCGAGCAGCGCGGCTATCATGTTGACTATCGTCTGGCTCTTGCCGGTGCCCGGCGGCCCCTCTATCACTAGGTCGCGGCCGCGTCGGACGTCCTCTATCGCGGCGGCCTGGCTTGGGTCGGCGTCGAGCACGTGGTGGACGTCCTCCGGCGAAAGGTCGTCTAGCTCGCCGGCGTCGACTCCTTCGGGCTCGTCGGCTTCGTCTTCGCCGAGCAACGCGGGCAAGACGGGGTGTCGTTCGGGCGGCCGGGCGTCCTCCCATCGCTCTGGGTCGAGGTCCCTGTACATCTCGTACCGCGTGAAGTCGAAGAAACCGAGGCGTACGTCGGGAGTCACCTGCCAGTCGTCGCGGTCTTTCGCCCGCTGGTCGACGGTCTCGAGGTAGGTGCGTACGTCGTGGTGTCGTTCGGGTGGCGTGAACTCGGGTAGCTCGAAGCCCTCGTCCTGGAGCTTGATGTCGAGCGCGGGGTTGCCGGTGACCTCGTCCTCCGTCCACTCGACTTCGTAGCTCCCGCCGACGCCGTCGCGTTCGAGCGAGACGGGTACGAGCACTAGGGGCGCGCGGACGACGTCGTGGTCCTCGGGCTTCCACTCGAGGAAGCCGAGCGCGAGGTAGAGGGCGTTGTATCCTGCGTCGCGCACGAGGGCGTCGGACTTGTTGGAGACGTGGTAGAGCCGGGTTTCGAGTTCGTCTTCTGCGTGCGGGGTCTGGAGCTTCCTGTCGACCTGTCTCTCGGTCTTGAGGTCGTCTACCGCCGGCAGGTGGCGGAGGGGTTCGGATAGCTCGTCGCGCGCGACGCCGGACTCGACTACGTCCCGGTCGGTGATGTCGAGCGCGGCGCCGTGCATCTCCTGGATGTGCTGGAATAGCTCGCGTGTGTCCCGGTAGACGTGGTCTTCCTCGCAGAGAAGGCAGACGTGGGCGTCGTCCTCTATCGTGCGGACCTCGACGCCTTCTTCGACCCCGGGGAGGGCGTCGACTCCGGGTTCGCCGTCGCCCGTCGCTATCCTGGCTTGTTCGGGTCGCTGTTCGGACGGCCGGAACCGCATGGGTCGGCCGTCGACGACGAGCCGCCGGTACACTTCCTCGGGTAGTTCGTCGACGACTTCGAGGCTGCTCCTCCGTGTCTCCCTGTAGTTGAGTAGCTTGTTTCGGAGGGAGGTGTCGAGGAGGTTGCGTCTGGCTTCCCTTAGGTGTCGTTCGACTTCCATTGGAGGTAGGACGCTCGCCCGGTAGGAATACTTGGTGGCGGTTGTCATCCGGGCGTCTGACGTCCCGGGTGGCAGGGACGCGGCCTGCCGGGGACGTCTTCTTGGGCTCCGGCGGCGTGGTCAGAGTCCGTCGTTGTCGGCGGTGTCGTGCCCGCCCCAGACCCACTCCTCTCGGAACATCCTCCACCAGAACTCCTCCTGGTTGAGGTTGAGCGGGTTGACTCTGTCGCGCATACACGAACGCACGAACTCGGTGTTCTCTTCGATGTACCTGCGGACGGCACGGCGTTCGTCTCCGTATAGGTAGTACACCGTGTACGTGCGGCCGCGTGACTTGCTGTCTCCGCTGCCCGAGCGACTGACGTCGAGGACGCCGACGTACCTCCTGTCGGTGTGCTGGACCTGTCGGGGTAGCGCGGGCCCGGCCTGCGGTCCGTCTTCACGGAGCACGGTTATTATCTCGTTGTGCCTGGTCGCGGCGTGCGGGTAGCTGTGTTCGACGGACATCCTACGTCACCTCGGCGTCTCCGACTACGCGTACCCCGACGGCCGTCTGTCTAGCTGGGTCTACGTCCGTCTGCTCGGCTCCGTCGACTTCTCCTCTTCCTCGTTCGACGTGGTGTTCGAGCAGCAGCCATATCGCGGCGTAGAACGCGAACAGGAAGCCGAAGACCTTGGCCTGGCCCGTGAGGCCCGCGGTGGCCGTGGTGCCTTCGGACATCAGGTGGACTCCGGCGTTGTAGCCGCCGTGGAGCAACGCGACGAGCACGACTCCTTTGACGGCGACGAGGACGTCGCGTTCCAGCCGGGAGCGCGCGAGGTAGTAGCCCGCTATCGAAGACCAGACGACGTGGGCGGGCGCGACGCCAGCCCGTCCGACGAGCGTCTCGACGACGCCTGCGCCGCCGAGGAAGCCGTGGTTGACGATGTAGAGCGCGTTCTCGGCGGACGCGAAGCCGAGGCCTGCGAACGCGCCGAGCACCATGCCGTCCATCGCGGTGTCGAACGCGGCGTCGCCCCTGGGGTTGAGGCGGACGGCCGCCATCTTGAGGCCCTCCTCGAGCGGGGCCACGAACAGCATGAAGAACGCGACGACTCCGACGGCGTGGAGAGAGTCGAACCACTCGAGCGCCGGGGTGTTGAAGACGTATGCGAGCGAGACGACTGCTGCTCCCGCGACTGTGACTCCGGCGACGGTCGTCGCGCTGGCCCTGTCCGCGGGGTCGGACTCGTAGACGTAGAGCGCTATCGTGGCGGCGGGCAGGACGGTCACTCCGGTGATCGCGAGCACGATGGGGTCGAACACCACGCTGACTACCGCCGGGCTGAGGGTCGCGGCGAGTCCGAGCCCGACTGCGACTACCAGCGCGAGTTCGACGACGTGTTCTCGGAGGCGGTCGAGGCCGCGTCTTGGCGCTTGCTGAGAGGTCTTGTGTGTTAGTTGTGATGGGGTCGGTGTCGACGTTCGTGTGGTGTGTGCCGTCATGTTTGTACGAACGGCTTCCACGTCCCTGTTTCGGGTGTATGTTATAATCACGTCCGCCGGTCCCCGGGGCCGATTATTATAGCCCCGCGGCCGCAGTCATGCGTTCTCGGCAGATAGTAACGGATGCGTATGGCTTTCGTCGCAAGTAGACTACGAGTGTAACTCTGTTCCGAGTAACAGTCACCTTATGTGTAAGGAAGACTTAAATAAAGTTCATGTCCCGAGGTGTGGAGACAGCGCGAGCCGTCGAGACGGCGAGCGTCCTCGTGATAGACGACGAACGAGACCACCTGGATCTCACGGAGGAGATGCTCGAGTCCCGACACCCCGACATGACGGTCTACACCGCCGGAACCGCGGAACAGGCGCTCGAAATATTCGACGAATGCGACTGCGTCGTCTGCGACTACGAGCTAGAGGACACGACGGGTATCGAACTCCTGAAGAGAGTCAGAGACGAGAGACCCCACCTCCCTTTCCTGCTGTTCACGGGCCGCGGTAGCGAGGAGGTGGCGTCCGACGCCATCTCCGCGGGAGCCACCGACTACATACAGAAGGGCGGACCCGAGAAGTACGAGTTACTCGCCGAGAGAGTGGGGCACGCCATCAGGGAGTTCGAAGCCAGGAGGTTCGCGGCGCGCGCCCAGGACACCCCCGGCGAACTGCTCGACCGGATATCCGACGCCTACCTCGAACTCGACCGAGACTGGAGCTTCAGCTACGTCAACGAAGCCGCAGCCGAGATGTTCGACGCCGAGTCAGACGAACTCCTCGGGGAAGAAATATGGGAGGTAGCGCCCGAAGCCCGCGACACCCCTTTCTACGACCACTACGTCGAAGCGATGGAGACCGGCGAACCCCGACACGTCGAGGAGTACTTCGAGCCGTGGGACAGGTGGTACGAGGAACGGCTCTACCCCTCGGACACCGGTCTGTCCGTGCTCAGCCGGGACGTCACCGAGCGCAAGCGCCGCGAACGAGAGCTACGCGAGGCAGAAAGGCGTTACCACGCGTTCTTCGACGACCCCAACCTGCTCGTCGCCGTGCTCGACACCGACGGCGTCCTCGTAGACATCAACGACACCGCTATGTCGTACGTCGAAGCCTCGCGAGACGACGTCCTGGGCGAAAGCTTCCACGACTGCCCGTGGTGGCGCGACAAAGAGAACGAGATGGAGCGGCTCGTCTCCCGGGCTATCGACGGCGAGTACGTCGAGTACCACGTCGAACACACGGGAGACGACGTAAAGTCCTACGTCAGCGAGGGCGTCGTCCGACCCGTCGAACGCGACGGCGACGTCGAGTTCGTCGTCGTCTCGGCGCGCGACGTCACCGAGCGCGTCGAACGCGAACACGAGGTCCAGGACGCACGCAGCCGTTACCGGGCTCTCGTCGAAGCCGCGCCCGACGCCGTGCTCGTTGTAGACGCGGGCTCCCGCCGTGTCGTCGAAACCAACGACGAAGCCACGGTGCTCTTCGCCCGAAGCCAGGAAGAACTCCTGGGCATCGACCCACGTGAGCTACATCCCGACGACGCCGCCTACGACGACGTGCTCGAACGAGCCGTAGAGCTCAACGGCCCGCTCGAACACGTGGGAGACGGCTACCCCGAGGTCGAGCGCCCCGGCGGAAACCGCGTGCCCGTCTCGATAGGCGCGGCTTCGATAGACACTCCCGGGGGAGAGCTCGTCAAGTGCATCTACAGGGACCTCGGCCGCGAGAGCCGGTATCGCTCGGCGCTACGCGGCCTCAACCGCGGCGTGACGTCGATGCTCGGCGTCGAGACGGAAAAACAAGTCTGCGAGATAGGCGTCGAAGTCTCCGTAGACGAACTCGGGCTCGACGGCGCGGCGCTCTACCTGTTCGACGAAGAGGACGCCGTCCTCCGTCCGGTGTGCAGCCGCGGTGAAACCGGACCCGAGGAGGTCGAGCCCGGGGACGACGACGTCTGGAGCGGCTACGTCTCGGGAGAGACGCTGGAGTTCGAGCTCGACGGCTACAGCGTACGCGTCGTCCCTGTCGGAGGACACGGCTTCCTTTACGGTGTCGCCGGCGACATCGACGACCTATCTCGAGAGCTACTGGACACCTTGGCGGCCGCGACGGAGGAGACGCTCGACCGCGTCGAACGCAGCCGTGACCTCAGACGCGAGCGCGAGAGAGCCGAGCTCCAGGCCGACGAACTACGTCGAGTCCACGAGATGAACGAGGAGCTGCGCGAGCTCATCGCGCGGTTGCTCGAAGCCCGGAGCTTCGACGACGTACGGGAGGGCGCCTGCGAAGCCATAGCCGGCCTCGAGGAAGTCGAGCTAGCGTGGTTCGCGTCGCAGACTGCGTCCGACGGAGGGCTCGAAACCCGGGCG
The DNA here is from genome assembly GCA_046545855.1 of Halobacteriales archaeon. Classification (GTDB taxonomy): domain Archaea; phylum Halobacteriota; class Halobacteria; order Halobacteriales; family Halorutilaceae; genus JAQZDA01. The sequence continues at coordinate 12,502 of JBKGYY010000031.1, forward strand.
GTCGCCGGCGACTCACGTGGGTACGTCGACGACGTGCTGGCGGCCGAAGAGCCGCTAGAGGCGTCGGTTCTCGGCTCGCGAGAGCCCGCCGTGGAGGCCAACGTCGCGGCGTCGCTCGACGACTGCGAGTGGTCGGAGACGGCGCTAGTCCACGGCCTGCGTTCGGCAGCGTGCTTCCCTGTCGAGTACGGCGAACTCGTCTACGGCGCTGTCGGAGTCTACGGACGACGGCCCGGGAGGTTCGAGGGACTGACGGCCGACGTGCTGGAGGACTACGCCCGCTTGCTCGGCTACGCTCTCCACTCGCTCGAACAGAGGGAGGCGTTGACAGCGGGCGGCGACGTCGAACTCGTCTTCGAGCTCCCGGAGGCCGACGACGTCATCGACGACGTCGCGGAACACGAGGACGCGAGGCTCAACGTGGCTTCCGCCGTCGAGAGAGGTGACGACGGCGCGCTCGTCTACCTGTCGGTCGAGGAAGGCGACGTCGACGAAGTCGTCGACAGCCTGAAGTCGAAGCCAGGGGTGCGTGAGGCCGAGGCCGTCGGTAGCCACGGAAGGGTGGAGGTGGTTCTCGGTGTCGGCTGCACGTCCCTCGTTCTCTCGGGCCTCGGCGTCGAGGTCGTCGGCGTCGTCTACGACTCCGGTGACGTCCGCGCGACGCTCTCGGTGCCCCGTGGCCGCGACAGACGTCGGCTCGTCGAGGACGTCCGGAGGCTGGTTCCGTCTGCAGAACTGGTGGCGAAGACCGGTCGTCTGGGGGTCGACGCCGAAGCCGGCTTGCTAGGTCTCACCGACCGACAGGTCGACGTCCTGCGTTCGGCGTTCTACGCCGGCTACTTCGACAGCGACAGGAAGGCCACGGGCTCGGAGGTCGCGGGCTCGCTCGGTATATCTCAGCCGGCGTTCTCGACCCAGCTTCGTGCGGCCGAGCGACGTCTGCTCGAAGCCGTGTTCGGCGAGGATTAGTGGATGGAGCGCGTGGTTCCACCGTGGAAGCCGACAAACAAGCGGTGCGCGAGGACGTCTGGGACGCGCTCGAACGCGAGGGCGTCGCGAGGTTCCCGTTTCCACCACACGGCAGGATTCCGAACTTCGCTGGCGCCGACGCAGCAGCCGAGAGGCTCGCGGAGACCGACGAGTGGCGTTCGGCGGACGTCTTGAAGGCGAACCCGGACTCGCCCCAGCTTCCGGTGCGCAGGCGGGCTCTCCGCGA
>JBKGYY010000032.1:0-13492 GCA_046545855.1 Halobacteriales archaeon
AGGAAGCCATCGGGAAGACGGTCTCCTTCGTCGATCTCGTAGTGGTCGTCGGGTTCCACGCCGAGGTCTTCCAAGAGGTCTCTTTTGTCTTCGTACGACAGGACGTCGACGGTCTTGGTTATCTCGAACGAACCCTCCGACAGCCCCTTCTGCAGCCTGCGGGACCAGTGTCCCGCTCCGACTATCCCGATACTGTGCATCTACTCCTCCAGGGCGTCTGCGACGCGCTCGACGGCTTCTCTGAGGCCTTGCACCTCCGTACGTAGCTCCTCTACCTCGCGACGGAGACCGCTCTCGCCTCCGCTCGACGGACCGCCGGGGCCGCCTGGACCGCCCATCATGCCCATCATGCCTCCCATTCCTCCCATTGGGTCCATGCCCGACGCCATGCCGCTCATCATCTCCTCCATCGGGTCGCGGTCGTCGTCGCCCCCCATCATCTTCTCCATGCGCTCTCTGGCCGTAAGCTCCTCGTCGTCGTCGCCGTTGTCTTCCTCTGTCATGTCGAGATGGTGTATGCGTGCTCGGTTAAATCTTCTTGAGCGCCAGCGCCACGTCCGCCTCTATCTCGTCGACCTCACGTCCTTCGGGCGGCCTGTCTCGCGTCCGCGAGCCTTCCGGGTATCCCCGGTCGGGAGACGTAGTTCGCCCGTACCTCGAAGCCGGGCGGAAGAGCGAGGTCGTCGAGCGCCGTCCACGAGTAGTCGTAAGCCGGCATCCTCAGCCTGTGTACGTGCAGGGCGGTGGCGTCGTGACCGGTGACCTCCTCGAACTCGCGTTCGGCGGCTTCAGCGAGCCACGCGTCGTCGCGTTCTACGGCATCGGGCTCGTGCGCCCCGCCGAGGTAGGCCGTGTAGACGCCTTCGCGCTCGAACAACGCGTGGTTGTAGGTGACGCCGAGCGTCGTCAGACTCTCGCCGAGAGCCGTCTTGTGTCCGTAGCCCTCGAGGTCGGCGTCGGACGTCAGGTGTACGACGGCGATTGGGTTGTAGTCGAGCGACTCCAGCCTGCGGGCGGAGTCTCCGTCGACTCGTTCGAGCAGGGCAGCCGTCTCGTCGGCCGGCGCCGTCGACACCACGCGCTCCACCTCCGTCTCCCGGCGCGAGGTCTCGACGACGTAACCGGTTTCGGTCTGCCGGACGCCGGTCGCGCTCTCGCCGAGGTGGACGGAGTCCTCGTGTCGCTCGTGCAGCGCCTCCGGGAGCGCCTGCATCCCGCCGTCGAAGCTCACTGGCGGCGGCACGTCGACGCCTGCAGCGAGACGACGGGCGAGGCCGAGCACGAGGCTGCCGCCGAAGCCGTGTTCGTCGAGCGCGCGGGCGAGCGAGTACCGGTGGGGCATCTTCTCGGGGTCGCTTCCGTAGACGCCGCCGTACAGCGGCCCGAGGTAGCGTTCGTACGCCTGGCGGCCGAACCGCGCGCGGAGGTAGTCGGCGACGCTGTAGTCGCCCTCCGGCTCGCGTGTCAGCGGCTCGAGCAGCATCCGTAGCTTCGCCGGCGTCGTCAGCAGGTCGGTGGTCACGGCCTGTCGTAGCGACAGGGGTACGACGCGCCGGCGGCCGTCGGCGTAGACGTATATCCTCTGGGGCGTCCGGGCCTCGCGTAGTTCGTCGTGGATGCCGAGCTCGTCGACCAGTTGCTCGACTCCGGGGGTGAGACGAGTGCGCTGCGGCCCGAGGTCCAGCGTGTGGCCGTCGACGCGTTCGGTCCTTATCACGCCGCCGGGGAGGTCGCTGGAGTCGAAGGCGACGGCGTCGACTTCTCGTCGCCGTAGCTCGTGGACGAGCGCGAGGCCGGTTATCCCGGCTCCGACGACGGCCACGTCGGCTTCTATCGACTCCATCGTCTTTGGATGGTGGTCTTGCGGGTTAAACGCTGTCTTGTAGCGTTGAGCCACGGGGTCTGCGAAACTGTAAGGGGGTTGACATCTATTCGGGCCGGGAAGCGGCTTGGTTCGAACGCTCTTATCAGAATTTCCATCTACCCGCCGGGGAAAAATTTATAATTCGAACCGAGTATCTTCCATTAGTATGTCGCTAGACGTCGGAACAGCACTGAAGTACGGAGTAAAGCGGCCGCTGGAGCGAGACGGACTCATGCTGGTCGCGGCGCTATGGATAGTTAGCATCGTCAACACCGCGATGTCGCAGACCACCGCCGGCGGCCTCGTAGAGGACATGTTCGGCGACCAGCTACCCGCCGACGCCCCGTTCGGAGGCGGTATGACGGAGGCCGCCATGCCGCTGGCGCTACCCATACCCGGCTCCGTAGCCTGGCTGCTCGGCATCCTGGCCTCGATAGTCACCATAGCCGTGATGATAGTCGCTTACAGGGCGTTCGTCGAGGCCGGCGGAGACTCGCTGCCCGCCGGAAGCACGAGCAACCTCCTGATGCCCACCGTGCACGGCTTCATCGGCGGCATAGTCTTCGGGATACTCGTCGGCATAGGACTCGTCCTCCTCATCATACCGGGTATCTTCCTCGCCGTTTCGCTCGCGTTCTACCTGGCCATCATCGCACTCAAAGACGTCAGCTTCATCGAAGCACTCCAGCAGAGCTGGGGTATCACGAAGGGAGAACGGTTCAACATCTTCCTCCTAGGCGTCGGCTTCGTCGTCATATACATAGTCGTCGGCATAATCGGAGGAATCGCATCCGGAATACTCGGCTTCGGAAGCCCCGCGCTAGGTGAGATAGCAGGTCTCTTGTTCTCGGGCTACGCGTCCGCGCTCGTCATCGGCGCGGTCTCGCACGCCTACCTCCAGATAGACGAGGACGCAGGCAGCCCGCCGTCAGCCGACTGAGAGCCCGACAAAAAGCCCCACGCACTCCTACCCGTACTTCTCGCCGACGTAGCTCAGGAAGGCGTCCGCCGACAGACTCTCGCCCGTCGCCCTGCGCACCAGTTCGTCCGTCTCGTACCTCCGGCCGTGGCGGTGGACCTCGTCTCGGAGCCACTCTCGCAACGGCGAGAACTCGCCGTCTTCGGCGCGCGCGGCCACGTCGACCTCCCGGTCCATAGCTTCGTGTATCTGCGCCGCTAGCACGCTGCCCAGAGAGTAAGTCGGGAAGTAGCCGAAAGAACCGTGGCTCCAGTGAATGTCCTGGAGGACGCCCTCGGCGTCGTCCTGTGGTCGGACTCCGACGACGTCGTCGTAGGCGTCGTTCCACGCAGCCGGCACCTCGCTCACGTCGAGGTCACCTTCGACGAGACGGCGTTCTACGTCGAACCGCACGGCGATATGGAGGTGGTAGGTGAGTTCGTCGGCTTCGACCCGGATGAGGTTGTCGGGCTTCACCCGGTTGAGGTAAGCGGCTACCGTGTCGGCGTCGACCTCGACGTCGAGAGCGTCTTCCGCCCGCGGTGCGAAACCACGCCAGAACTCCGGCGACCGCGCGACGTGGTTCTCCCAGAACCGCGACTGCGACTCGTGCACCGAGAGATCCCTGCTCTCACCGAGCGGCGAGCCGTACTCGTCGCGCGGAAGACCGAGCGTGTAGAGCGCGTGACCGAACTCGTGCACGGTGCTCGTGAGCGCGTCGAGGACGTCGTCGCCGTACCGCGTCGTCACCCTGGCGTCGTACTGGTTCCCCGACGAGAACGGATGAGGCGCGACGTCGAGTCTTCCGTGACTCCAGTCGTAGCCGAGGTAGTCGAGCGCCTCGCGCGCGAGAGCCTCCTGGCGTTCCTCCGGATGTCCCGTGCCCAGCGGGTTCTCGTCGACGTCCGTCGCAGCGCCTTCGACGAGACCCGGTATCTCGCTGCGGAGCGACCCTAGGACGGAGTCGACGACCTCGAGGTCGAGGCAGGGCTCGTAGTCCTCGAACAGCACCTCGTACGCCGGTCGGTCTGGATCGATCGCTTCCGCGTAACGGCGCTTTAGGTCGACGAGGTTTGCGAGCGTGTCCTCGAAATCCGCGAACTCCGAGTTTTCGCGTGCCTCACGCCACACCGGGTGGGCCTCGCTGACCGCGCGGGATATCTCCTCCACGAGGTCGCGGGGCACCCGGTCGGCGCGCTCGTACTCGCGGCGTATCTCGCGGACCGCCGCGCGCTGGCGTCCGTCGAGGCTTTCGTCCTCGGCTCCGTCTAGCAGGCGCTCGGTTTCGTCGGCGGTAAGTAGGTCGTGCTGTACCGACGAAAGCGTCGAAAGCTGTCGCGAGCGCGCCGGAGTGGCGCCCTCGGGCATCATGACCTCCTGGTCCCACCGGAGGACGCCTGCGGCGTCTCCGAGCGCGGATATCTCCCGGTATCGTTCTACGAGTTGTTCGTACATACCGGGAGGTGGGGGACGCTTGCCTAAGGCTTCACGGTGCTCATCTTGGACGTCGAGTCCGCGTTACCGTGGGGTCGACGCAATTACAACGGAACTGTATACATCTTTCGTTGAACTCGGCACCTGAACAAACAAAGTTTTTACTTGGTGTAAGCGCGATGGTATAGGTTAAGGTGAACCCAACGAGATGACCGAGAACGACCTGGTGTGGCGCGTCGCAGGAGGTTCGGGCGACGGCATCGACTCGACCGGCAGCAACTTCACCACCGCCCTCATGCGCGCGGGACTCAACGTCACGACACACCGCCACTATCCCTCTCGGATACGCGGCGGACACACCTACTTCGAGGTCCGGGCGTCGAACGACGAGATAAAGGCACGCGCCGACGAGTACAACGTCCTGCTGGCGCTCGGCGACAGCTTCGGTAGGGCGCCCGACGACCAGGCGGTCTACGGCAACGAAGAGATAAAGCCGCTGACGGAGAACCTCGACGACCTCGCCGAAGGAGGCGCGATAATCTACGACAGCGGCGTCATAGACGTCGAAGACCTACCCGACTTCCAGGAACGGGTCGACGAGAACGGATGGCACGTCTACGACGTCAACCTCCGGGAGATAGCCAAGGAACAGGGCCGCGAGGTCATGCGGAACACCGCGGGAGTCGGAGCGACGTGCGCCGCAGTAGGCATCCCTCTCGACCTCATCGAGGACGTCATGAGCGACTCGATGTCCGGGGAGATACTCGAAGCAAACGTCGACATACTCCACCACACACACGACCTCGTGGAGGAGGAGTACGACCACGAGCCCGACGTCTCCCTCCCGGAAGGCACGGCCGAAGGCGACCACGTGCTCCTGTCGGGCTCTCACGCGATAGCCTACGGCGCGCTCGACAGCGGATGCCGGTTCATCAGCGGCTACCCTATGACGCCGTGGACCGACGTCTTCGCGATAATGTCGAGCAACATGCCGGAGTTCGACGGCGTATCCGAGCAGGTCGAAGACGAGATAGCCGCGGCTTCGATGGCGATAGGCGCGTCGCACGCCGGCGCCAAGGCGATGAGCGGATCGTCGGGCGGAGGATTCGCGCTCATGAGCGAGCCCCTAGGGATGGCGGAGGCGACGGAGACACCCGTGGTGCTCGTCGAAGCCATGCGCGGCGGACCGTCCACCGGGCTGCCGACGAAGACCGAGCAAAGCGACCTCGAACACGTGCTCTACACGAGTCAGGGCGACGCCCTCCGAGTCGTCCTCGCTCCAGGTGACGTGGAGGAGGCGTACGAGCAGACGCGTCTGGCGTTCGAGATAGCCTACGACTACAACATGCCGGCCGTCGTGCTCTACGACAAAGACCTCGGCGGCAACCTCGCGAGCGTGCCGGCCGACGCACTCGACGTGGACCCCAACCCCGACTCCGGCGCCGTGCTCACCGAGGAGGAGATACAGGACCTCAAGCCCGAGGGCGACCAGGACTTCAAGCGGTTCGACCTCGACGCCGAACGAGGCGTTCCACCGCGTCCGATACCCGGTCAGAAGGACGGCCGGTTCAAGACGTCGGGCAACGAACACGACGAGTACGGCTACATAAGCGAGGACCCCGTCAACCGCACGCGTCAGATGGACCGGCGGCTCAAGCGGTTCGACTTCGTGCGAGAGCGACTCGACGAAGCCGGCAACCAGGCGTTCTACGGCGACGAAGACGCCGACGTAGGCTTGCTGTGTTTCGGCAGCACGAAGAACGTCGTCGAGGAGTCCGTCGACAGACTCAGGGACGACGGACGCTCGGCTAGCTCGCTCAACGTGAGCGACCTGGTGCCGTTCGCCCACGAGGAAGTGGAGTCCTACGTGGAGTCGGTCGAAGACGTCTACGTCGTCGAGAACAACGCGACGGCTCAGTTCCGCCACCACGTCCAGCGCGAGCTCGGAGGCTACGGCGACGAGCTAACGAGCGTGTTGAAGTACGACGGCAAGCCGTTCCGCGTCGCCGAGGTCGTCGACGCCGTCGAATCAGCTATCGAGGGAGACGAGCCAGACATGAAGTACAACACGAGGCTGCAGACAGAGGTATCGCGCAAAGGAAGACAGCTAGCGAGGGGTGACTGAGATGTCGGCTTTCGGAGCGCTCGACGAAGAACGCGAGGTGTCGGTCGACGAGTTCACGCCGAAGCTCGAGCCACAGGCGACCTGGTGTCCCGGCTGCGGGGACTTCAGCGTGCTGAAGGCGCTCAAGCAAGCCATGAGCGAGGTCGGGCGCTCGCCCGACGAAGTCCTCCTGGCGACGGGCATAGGATGCAGCGGCAAGCTGTCGAGCTACTTCGACAGCTACGGCTTCCACTCGATACACGGCCGCGCTCTTCCCGTCGCTCGGGCGGCCAAGCTCATCAACCCAGAGCTAGAGGTCGTCGCCGCCGGCGGAGACGGCGACGGCTACGGCATCGGCGGCAACCACTTCATGCACACCGCCAGGGAGAACCACGACCTCGTCTACATCGTCTTCAACAACGAGGTCTTCGGGCTCACGAAGGGCCAGCCGTCGCCGACTTCGCCGAAAGGCCACAAGAGCAAGATGACGCCGAAGGGCAACGCCAAAGCGCCGATACGTCCGATGTCGATGGCGCTTTCGTCGGGCGCGACCTACGTGGCGCGGACGGCGGCCGTCAACCCGCGGCAGGCGAAGGAGATACTCGTCGAAGCCATAGAGCACGACGGATTCGCTCACGTCGACTTCCTCACGCAGTGTCCCACGTGGAACAAGGACGCCAAGCAGTACGTGCCTTACGTGGACATACAGGAGAGCGACGACCACGACGACTTCGAGCTCGACGACATGCGCGGCGCGTGGGAGGCGATGCGCGAGACCGAGGAAGCGCTGTACGAGGGCAAGGTCCTGACGGGCCGGTACTACCAGGACGAACTCCGTCCGTCGTACCAGGAGGAGAAACAGGAACGCGGCGACCTGCCCGAGACGCCGATCGCCGAACGGTACTTCGACGAAGACGCCGAGTGGAAGCGCAGCTACGACCTCCTCGACCGACATCGCTGAAGGCGTGAACGCCGAACGACGGCTGGACGCGCTCGCATGACGGTCTTCAGTCTCGCGTTGCCCTGGAGGATGTCGACGCCGGAGGAAGCCGCCGACTACGTCGAGTGCGGTCTCGACTACGTCGTAGAAGTGTCGGACGCCCTCGGTTACGCGACGGACGACGTCGAGCCCCTCGGGGACCGTGCGGTCGAGGCGCTGGCTGCGGGTGAGACCGACGTCGACGGCGACGTCGCCGAGGCCGTAGCGCTCGTGCTCGCGGGCGACGCCGCGTTCTACCGCGCGTTCGTCGACTGGTTCCCGTTGAAGTACCGCGTGCTCGCGCGGCCGCTCGACTGGACGTTCAACCCAAAGCTGCGTGGGCTGGCGGCCGCCTACGTCGGCGTCGACCGAGCGCGCGAGATAGAGCGCTCGATCGAGCACACGTCGGCCGACGAAGTCGAGGTAGACGGCCGTCACCCGATGGAGTACGTCGACGGCGTGGGCGACCGCGTCGTCCTGGCGGACAGCGTTTTACACGCCGACTGGTACCGCGAGGTCGCCCTCGCGCTGGACGTAGACCTCGACCGCGCGCTCTTCGACGCCGTCGTGGACGAGAGCCCGGCGTACTTCGCGGGCGTCTCGGAGTCGCTGTCGTCCGACGTCGCGCGAGCGCAGGTCGCGTTGTTCCGGGACTCCGAGTGGCTGCGGCGGGTCGACCGCGCGTACGGTCTCGACTCGTGGGTCGTGGACGCGGCCGCTACGGCCATCGAGGACGCCGTCGAAGACCTCGAACGAAGGACGTAGACGTCACCCGCGTCTTTTTGCAGGTCGAGCGCGAGCGCACACCGTGGGCTACGACAACCTGAATTACGAGAGACGCGCGGACGGCGACGTGGTCGTCGTGTCGATAGACCGACCGGAACGCAAGAACGCCGTCGACCGCGAGACGGCCGAGGAGCTACGTGACGCCTGGCGGCGGTTCGACGAGGGAGACGCCGTCGCGGGAGTTTTGACGGGCCGGGGAGGCGACTTCTCGGCGGGCGCCGACCTCCGGGAGATGAACCTCGTCGACGAAGGCGACGGCTGGCTCGGCATGTCCCGGTTGGAGGTCGACAAGCCGACCGTGGCGGCAGTCGAGGGTTACTGCGTCGCCGGCGGCCTCGAGCTTGCGCTGTGGTGTGACCTCCGGGTGGCCAGCGAGACGGCGGTCTTCGGCTGCTTCGAACGCCGGTACGGCGTCCCGCTCGTCGACGGCGGCACACAGCGTCTCCCGCGGGTCGTCGGTCTCGGCCGTGCTCTCGACATGATCGAGACGGGACGCGCGGTGGAAGCCAGGGAGGCGTTCGACTGGGGGCTGGCGAACAGGCTGGTCGACGAGGGCGACGCCGTCGACGTCGCCGTCGACCTGTGTCGCTCGCTCGCCGGGCACCCGCAGGACACCCTCCGGGCGGACAGACGCGCCGTCTACGCCGGCCTGGGCTTGCCTGTCGACCGCGGGCTCGAGGTCGAGGCGTCGATGGGCTCCAGGGTGATGTCGACGGCCGTCGAGGGCGCGGAGCGCTTTCGGGACGAACGCGAGGGCTGACCTCGGGGTTTTTGTCCGCGGGGCTATTCGTGGACGGTGTAGATGGATGTACCAGACATAGGCATCGGCACGTGGCAGAACACCGACCCGGAGGTGTGCGCCGAGAGCGTGGAGACGGCGCTCGAGCTGGGTTACCGGCACGTGGACACGGCGCAGGCGTACGGAAACGAGGAGGCCGTGGGGGACGGCCTTGCGCGCTCGTCGGTAGACCGAGACGACGTCTACCTCGCGACGAAGGTGTGGACGTCGAACCTCGCTCCCGATGACGTGGTGCCGTCGGCGCGAGAGAGTCTCGACCGCCTGGGTGTCGACCGAGTCGATCTTCTGTACGTTCACTGGCCGGCGGGTGGCTACGACGCAGAGGACACGCTCGCGGAGTTCGAGCGTCTTCGGGACATGGGTCTCGTGGACGACGTCGGGGTGTCGAACTTCACGCCCGAGCACCTCGACGAAGCCGTCGAGCACGCCGACGTAGACGTCCATCAGTTCGAGTTCCATCCGTTGCTCCAGCAGCACGACCTCGTGTCGTACTCCCGGGAGCTGGGTATGGACGTCGTCGGTTACTCGCCTCTGGCTCGCGGTGACGTCTTCGAGCTCGACGAGGTGAGCGAGGTCGCGGAGCGCCAAGGCGTGTCTCCCGCTCGCGTGGTTCTCGCGTGGTCTCTGGAGGTAGGCGTCAAACCTATCCCGAAGGCGTCTAGCCGGGGTCACATCGAGGACAACCTGGGTGCGCTGGACGTAGATCTCGACGACGGCGACCTGGAGCTTCTGGAGGGGGCTGACGAGCGACGGCGTCTCATCGATCCGGAGTTCGCGCCGGACTGGTAGTTGTTCGTCGTGTCGTTCGGCAGAGCAGGCTTTGTTATCAGTGTCGATAATATAGGCGTGTTCGCTCACAAGACATAAGGTAGTACGACACGAACTACCCGAACAAGAGGCGTCTCCGGCGGCCTGGAGGTCACCGGGGACACAATATCACACATGATAGTACCTTTCGGGTCGTCCCACACACCGAGCTTCACCCCGGCTCGAACACCGGAGGAGCCAGACACGTACACCGGGACGACACCGGACGAAACAACCCGGACCCACATCGAAAGCCGTATCAAAGTAGGCAAGACTTTAGACCGAACGAAACCAAGGTCGCGTTATGATAGCAGAGCTCCTGAACTTCGCCGAGATGATCTTCATAGCTATGGCGCTACCCCTCGCCGTCATAGCCGCCCTCGGATTCAAGGGCTCGCCCTTCGGAAAACTCGTCGTACCCCTGCCGTTCATACTCGTCCTGTTCCTCGTAGCAGACGGCTCGCTCCTCCTCGTCGGCAGACCCCATCCCACGATATACTACGCCGTAGCCGGACTCGGAGTGCTCACCGCCGTCTACGCCGCCTACCACGGCATGATGATACTCACAGAGCGGAGGTCGGTGTAGATGCTCCAGCCAGCGCTCGTCGACGTCCTTCTCGGGCCGCCGCCCGAAGCCATCGAACAGGTGCTGTGGTACACCGTCGTCTTCCACACCGGCCTCCTCGTCGTGACGTCGCTCCTCCTCGTCTACCCGTTACTCGCGTACGCACGGAACGTAGCGTACACCGAGGGCCTGGCCAGCCTCGCGACAGCGTTCTTCATGATAACCGCGGTGATAATCACGGACTTCTGGCTCGACATGCCCGTAGCCAGCAACCTCGCGAGGTTTCTCGCCGCGGCCGCAGCCTTCGTCGGCATATGGTTCTTCGCGCGGGACTTCGTCCACGTCGACGGAATGGACCTCGAGATAGGAGGGTTCGGCGATGAGTGGGATGACTGAGCCCGAACGCGTGATAGACGTCGAACCCCGGCGACAGGCGATAGTAATGGTCTCCGCGATGGACGACCCGCTCGACCTTCTGCCGCCCGAAGCCTACGACAACCTCGTCGTCGTCTCCACGCGCGGCCACCCCGAAGAGATAGAGAGACGCGTCGAACGGCACGACGCCGACCCATCGGACGTCTACGTTATACCCGTGTCGGGCTCGGGCGTAAGCTACGACGGCGAACTCAACGTCGCCGAGCGCGCAGGACCGACGAACCTCACGAAGATAGGAGTCACGTTCTCGAACGCCGTCGACCAGGCCGACGACGAACCCTGGGTGCTGTTCGACAACTTCAACATCATGCTGATGTACACCGACGAGAAACGAGTCTACCGGTTCATGGACACGATGACCGGCAACGTCCGCGGCGCCGGAGGCCGAGGCGCCTACTGCACCGTCAGAGACGCCATCGACGACCAGACGTACGAGAAGTTCAGGCAGCTCTGCGACGTGGAGATAGACGCCAGATAACTCGACGGGAACGAACCTTCCGCCGCCTGCTACCTACGAGATAGCCGCCTCTATGTCGGAAGCCTGCGTCAGCCCGATGAACTTCTCTACGACCTCGCCGTCCCTCTCGACGACTATCGTCGGAACAGAGCGCACGCCGTACTCCTGGGCGACGTCGGGCTCCTCGTCGACGTCCACCTTCATGAACTCGACGTCCGGGTGCTCCTCGGCTAGCTCGTCGATGATCGGATCCTGTTGCTTGCACGGACCACACCACTCAGCGTGGAAGTCCTTGACCGTGGTCGCCATACATTGGGCTAAGGGGACGGCTCAGATAAATATGTGGATGGAGCGCGGCCGACGCACACAGCCGACGTCAGCGTCCCGCCGAGAAACCCCGTCTCAGATGAACATACGGTCCTCCGCCACCCTGCCCGCGATGCCGTCCCGTTCCTCGTCTATACGCTCGGCCAGCTGGGTGTAGTAGTCGTTGACGTGCTCGGCGTAATCCTCGAGGGGAGCGCGGTCGACGCCGAAGCCGTAGACGTCGTCGAAACCCTCCAGCAACCGGACGGCCGCCTCGACGTCCTGGGCGACGGGGTGGACGGGCGTGACGAAGACGCCGACCGAGAGCGGCGAGTCGATACCACGCTGCACCAACTCGGCGCTCACACCCTCGAGGAAACCACCCGCCATGGGAGGCACCCCGGAGTCAACGAGCCTCGACTCCCTGTAGTCCTCTGTGGCGACGTAGTAGACGGCGTGTTCGTCCGGCCTGTGAGGAAGCGCGACACCCGACATGAAGACTATCTCACGGACGTCGTTCTCCCGAGTCCACTCCAAGACGGAGTCGCTGAACGAACGCGCCACCCAGAGCGGCACGAGAAGCTCGCCCGTCAAGACCGTGAGGTCGACGTCGTCGCGCGAGAACAGACGCGTGTGGTGTCTCGGCACACCTCCCTCGAACGGCGTGATAGACGGGAGTTCGTCGGTCGAGACGTGCCCCCGTCTCTCGAAACCCAGGTGCTCGACGACGTACTGCGCCGCCGTCAAGCCCGCCATACCCGTCTCCGCGAGACCGACGAGCAGGGTGTCGGAAGCCTCGCCCTCGTGACTCACCTCGAAAGAAGGCATTTGTTCGTCGGAGCCGGCCATGAACCCAAGACGAACCCCTTCTACAATGTTCTTTCGCAGCCGTCGACCGAGAGACAAACGTTAAACTCATCCGAGACGAAGTCCCGACATGGAAGCCCTCGACGCCATCGGACTCCGAGCAGTAGCCGGGCTTCTGTTCGGCTTGTTCGGCATACTGTTCTGGATCGGCGGGCTCGTCGCAGTCGACTGGTACCTCGAGAGAATCGTAGACGACGACCGCTACGAGTAGGCCGGCCGTAGTTCGGCACGCCGAGAGCCTCGGACGTCGCGGTCGAACGCCGTTCAGACTCTCTCCGACAGCACCTCGGGAACTAGCTCCTCCCTCAAGCGGTCTAAAACTCGAGATAGGTTACGCGCGTCCAGAGCGTTGTAAGTCACCAGACGTTCGAGCGCGTCGCCGTCGCCCGCCTCGTACTCGCGCCACAGTCTCACGGCGTCCTTCCCCGTCACGTCGACGCCGCCCCGTCCGACGCCGAGCTGGCTTTCGACGGATTTGAGGCCTCCGGTGTAACCAGTCCGTCGACAGAGGTATAGCAGGTCGAGGTGAGGTGCCGTGAAGTCGACGCCGAACTCGCGTTCGAGGAACGGTTGGTCGAACCTCTTTCCGTTGTACGAGACCACGAGGTCCGCCTGATCTAGCTCGGCCTGCAGGCTATCGAAAGACAGGTCGTCGCCGCGTATGTAGGTCGACGTCTCACCGTCTCGATAGAAGCTCACCGTGGTGACCAGGCTGTCGCTCGAGAGCCCCGTGGTCTCGATGTCGAAGTAAGCTATCGAGTCCTCGAAGTCGCGCGTCATCCTCCAGCGCGCGCTCTCCGGCAGACGCTCGGCGAAGTACCACGGGTCTCCGGCTTCGAGCCTACGCCGTCCTTCGCGGACGAACTCCAGAACCGAGCGCCTCGTCTTCGGTCCGAGGACGTCTCGTTCTTCGAAGTCTTCCCACGTCAGAACGCCGGCTCGCCACAGTCTCCGCTCGGTCTTCGGGCCGACGCCCCGGGCGCCCACGAAAGAGTTCACTAGCCGCATCCAGGCGTCGTTCGCCCGCGGACGACTTAGAGACAGCGGTGGACGGCCGTCGGAAGTCGGCGGTGTCGGGGCGACGGGCGGCGAACCGCCGGGTTTCGTATAGCGAGATAGGGTTTAGGCGGC
>JBKGYY010000033.1:0-13074 GCA_046545855.1 Halobacteriales archaeon
GTGGCGCACGTCATGCCTCTTATGCCGACGGTGGCCTGCGACCGCTCGGGAGAGTAGCCGGCGTCGTCTATCGCCTCGTATATCTCGGCGAGCGACACCTCCCCGGGGTCGTACTCGACGTTGGCTTCGTCGGTGGCGAAGTTCACGTCGACGTCTTCGACTCCGTCGAGCGCCGAAACCGCCTCCTCGACGGTGGCGGAGCACGTCGCGCACGACATGCCGGAGACCGTTATCTGGGACCGCGTCATCTTCGTTCGGTCGAGGCTACGTCCCAGGGCTTTAACCGGTTGTCCCTTAAGAAACCTAACTCCACGTGCTTCTAGACCTTGGTTTTATAGCCAGGTCAGGCGTTTTCGCTCAGCCGACGGTAGTCCTCCTCGTACTTCGACCTGCAGGATGGACAGCAGAACGCCAGCGTCTCGCCGTCCACTTTCTCGACCGACCCTCCGTCTTCGACGGGGTTGCCGCACACCGCGCAGTCGAGCGCGAAGCCGGAAGCCGCTACTCCGTCTTTTTTCGAGTAGTCCCGGAGGAGACCTACGTCGTAGCTGCGGACCAGGTCGAGGTCCACTGCGTCGTTCAGCCGGTCGTCGACGGCGGTCGAAGACGCCTCGACGTGAAGCACGACGCGCCCACCTGACGTCAGGAACACGTGCCGTGCTCCTTCGACCTGTCTAGCCGCGGTGTAGACGTCTCTCTCTTCGCCGGGCTTCGTGCGTAGCTCCACCAGGAGTGGTGTGACGTCGCGTAGCTTCGAGCGGTCTACGTCGGCGGTGAAACCCCTTATCACTCCGTGTTCCTCGAGCTTGTCTATCCTGTCCGAGACCGCGGGTGCCGAGAGGCCGACGTCCTCGGCTATATCGCTGTAAGCCATCCGGCCGTCTTCGCTCAGCAGCTCGATGATACGTAGGTCGACGTCGTCGGGCTTGCTCCTCTCCGCCATGCCCGTAGTATGAGGTACAGAATATTAAGTGGCTTGCCCTGTCTACTTTGGATTCGAAACCACCCCGAGGGTGCAAGCCCCGTCCCCAAAACCACGTAGCTACAGCGTGAGTTCGCGTGACACCAGCTCGTCGCCGCGCCGAGAGACGACAGCAGCGAACCCGTCGACGCGAGAACGAACACCGCGGTCAACAGGAAGCCGATGCCCGCGGAGACGTGGTTCATGCCGGCGTACCTGCCGAAGGCCATGCCGGCGAACGACAGCGCACCGAGGAAGCCGACCAAGAGGAGAGCGGCCACGAACGCCGCGATTAACTCTCCGAGATAACCGAGG
Source organism: Halobacteriales archaeon (assembly GCA_046545855.1). Classification (GTDB taxonomy): domain Archaea; phylum Halobacteriota; class Halobacteria; order Halobacteriales; family Halorutilaceae; genus JAQZDA01. Next base: position 1,277 of record JBKGYY010000033.1, read on the forward strand.
TTCTCCAGTATCAGGCTCACCAGGAACCCCGGAGTCAGTTCGACGAGTAAGCTCGCCGCTGCCGCGCCCACAATCCCCCTGGTGCTGCCTGCGGCGGCGTACGACCCCGCTACGCCGGCGACTCCCGCGAGAAACGCGACGAAAGCCTGGTACACGTACCTGTCTAACAGGTCCGATACTTCGTCCATCTATCTATCGTCCCGAGCGCCGGGGTGCCCGCGTCACGCATCCGAGCCTCCTTCTACGTTGGGCTTCCGGGGATACAGGGTTTTGGGTGGTTCCAGATGGACCGCACGCGTCGGGCGAGCCGGGTTGCGTCACACCTAAAGACCGCGGCCGCGTGCCCGTCACCATGATTCGCGAGCTAGGGAACGACGTCCCCCAGGTAGCCGACTCCGCCTTCGTCAGCGAGATGGCCTACGTCGTCGGAGACGTCACCCTCGAACCCCAGTCGAGCGTCTGGCCCTTCGTCTGCATCCGCGGGGACATAGGACCCACGACGGTCGGCGAGCGCTCGAACGTCCAGGATCACAGCATGTTACACGAGGCCGAGATAGGCAGCGGCGTCACCGTCGGCCACAACGTCACCGTCGACCAGGCTACGGTGGAGGACGACTGCCTGATAGGCATCGGCAGCCGCGTGCTCCAGGGAGCCGTCGTCGAGAGCGAATCCGTGGTCGCCGCCGGCGCCGTCGTCCGCGAACACCAGACGGTGCCGGAAGGCCACATGGCGTACGGCGTTCCCGCGGAGACCACGCCGCTCGACGACCGCGTCCGCGATCAGATACCCGTCTACGCCCAGAGCTACGTCGACAACCGCGAGAGGTGGAAGCAAGCGGGTGGTTTCGACTCACGAAGCTGACGGAGTGACGGTAGGGGACTCCGGTGGAAGCAGGATGCGGAGGTGAGCGCGGCAAATACAAGGAGTCCGCAGGCGCTTGCTTTGCCCCACCGCAGCAGGCCGACCGAGCGGTTCTCGTTGCACTGTAACACGACCGGAATTTTATATGCAACGCCGGTGCATTTCAGCCGTGGCTCACGAAATAGCGATCGTCGGCGGCGGCGTCGCCGGCACCGTGCTAGCGAACCGGCTCGCCGACGAACTGCGGACCGAGATTCAAGACGGCCGTGCGACGGTGACGCTATACACCGATGACCCGACACACGTGTACAAGCCGCTGTTCCTCTACGTCGCGTTCGGCCGGAAACGCGTCGAGGAGGCGTACCGTGACGAACGCGACCTCCTCGACGGAGACATCGACCTCGTCGTCGCAAGTGTGACGGAGATCGACGTCGACGCTAAGACACTGAAGCTCGACGGCGCCAAACCGACGGATACCGGGGGAGCTAAGCCGGAACACGAGACGGTGGAGTACGACACGCTGGCGATCGGCACGGGCGCCGACCTCGCGCCCGAGGCGGTTCCGGGCCTGGAGGACGCCCACCACTTCTACGGTCGTGCGGGCGCGGAGGCGCTCCGGGAGGCGCTCGCCGGCTTCGAGGGTGGCGACGTCGTTCTCACCGTAGCCGGCATGCCGCACATGTGTCCGGTGGCCCCCGTCGAGTTCGCGTTCATGGTCCAGGAGTGGCTCGCCGAGCGCGGCGTCGACGCAGACGTCACCTACACCTACCCCATCGACGCGGTGCACGCGAAAGACGCGCTCGCGAACTGGCTTCCCGAGCGTTTCGCGGAGCGGGGCATCAAGACGGAGACGGAGTTCGAGGTGGCGTCTTTCGACGGCACCGACGGCGCGGGCACCGTGGAGGCCGAGGACGGCCGGACCGTCGAGGGCGATCTCGTCGTCGCCATACCGCCGCACACCGGCAGCGACCTGATCGCCGACTCCGGTCTCGGCGACCCCTGGATAGACGTCGACCGACACACCCTCGAGGCGGAGTCCGCGGACGACGTCTACGCGGTCGGCGACGCCGCAGCCGTGCCGACTAGCAAGGCGGGCAGCGCCGCCCACTACCAGACGGGGGCTCTCGCACGCCGCATCGGCAGCCGCGTCCGGGGTGAGACACCGACGGCGCAGTACGACGGCAAGACGTTCTGCTTCGTCGAGACAGGACTCGAGGAGGCGACATACATCGAGTTCGGTTACGACGAGGAACCCGCCGTCCCGGAGCCCTCGCGGTACATCCACTGGGCGAAGCTCTCGTACAACGAGTCCTACTGGCTCACCGCCCGGGGGCTGGTCTAGATGCCGGACGGCCGTGAAAACTCCGGCGCGAGCCCTGACGGCGAGGTAGAGCGCGCACCGGACGTCCGAACCGAAGAAGACGACATCGACGTAGCCGCCGTGGTACGCGCTCATCCCGACGAAGCACGTGCGGCTCTCGACGAAGTCGGGGATGGAAAGGTCGCGGACGGCGGAGGCGGCCAGCGCATCGACGAGCAGATCGCGCGACACGACGACGCGCTCGCCGACGCGCTCGACACGGTCGCCCGGCTCCAGCGCCAGGGCACCCTCGACGAGCTCGCGGCGGTCGGCGACGCAGTGGCGATGATGGGTGACGCTCTCGACGACGACATGGTGACGTCGGTCGCGAGCACGGCCGGATCGCTCGGCGAGGTCGCCGACGAGGCCGCCGACCCCGGTGTCCGCGACGGACTCGCGGGTACGATTCGGGCTATGGGTACGGCCTTCGACGAAGAGCCCCGGGAGGTCGGCGTGTTCGGGATGCTCCGGGCGCTCCGTGACCCCGACGTCAAGCGGTCGCTCGGCTTCGCGCTGACGCTCGCTCGAGCGATGGGTGAAGAGCTAGAAGACGGCGACTGACGTCCTACCGAGGGCCGTCGTCGGGTAGCCCATAGCCCAAACACGTCGAGGCTGGCGAAGAACCAATTTCGTCGCTCATCTCGCGGCCGAAGCCGCCGGCTATCGCGACCTTGAACAGCGAGGTGGGAAGTCGAGTTCGAACCGCGCCTGGGCTCGATAGGTTCGAGACACCCTGACTATGGCTTCGTCGCTGTGTAGAGACCGTGCACGACGACGCCGTCGCGGAGCGCGGGATACTGGTGGCGGGCGGCGACCCGGTTACGGCGCTGGACTTCGGTTCGCAGTCCCAGGCGCTCGAGCGTCCACGCGAAAGGCGTCGCGAACAACGTCGTGAGGTAGAGCAACAGAGCCGAGGGACGGACGCGCTCGTACTGGTCTTCGAACTCTACGTCGGCGAAGCCGGCATCGCGTAGGTACGACTCCATCTCGTCGACGGAGTCGGGGTTGCGCCACGCTAGCCCGGAGGCGATGGCTTCGACGCGTCTCGCGGCTTCGCCTTCGAGTTCGTCGTGCGGACGCGAGAGGTAGCCGTCGACGACGGCGAGCCTGCCGCCCGGACGGAGGACGCGGTGGGCTTCGTCGACGAACTCCGAGGTGTCGTCGGCGTGTCCCGCGGCCTCTATCGCCCATACGACGTCGAAGGAGTCGTCCGCGAAACCCGTGTCCGTGAAGTCCATGAGAGCGAACTCCGCGGCTTCGTCGGACCTCCTGCGGGCGACGTCGAGATGGCGGGGGTTGAGGTTGACTCCGACGGCTTCTGCCGAGCGTTCACGCGCCAGCCAGTCGGTCGAGCCGCCTACGCCGCATCCGGCGTCTAGCACTCTGTCGCCCCGTCCGACGTCTGTCTCGTCCGCGAGAACCCGGTTGACGTTCTCGACGGCGTCGTAGAAACGCAGCCACCGGCGCGGGAGGCTGTCGGTGTCGTGGTAGCCGAAGTGCATCTGCCTGTGGAACGCCGTACCCCAGACGAGCACGTAGTCGAGGTAGCTCTCGTCGTAGTAGTCGTTCACCTCGTCGATAGAGCGTCCGTCTTCCGTCAACCGTCGCCCTCCGGCTTCCGCGCCACGAAGAGGCCGTGAACCACGGTGCCGTCGCGCAGAAGCGGGTACTGGTGTCGGGCGGCGACGCGGTTCCGGCGCTGTCTCTCGTTCCTCAGCCCGAGGCTCTCGAGAACCCAGGCTCCCGGCGCAGCGAGCACGCTCGCGAGCCATAGGTAGACGGCCGAGGGCTTGACGCGCTCGTACTGGTCCTCGAACTCGACGTCCTCGAAGCCCGCGTCGTCGAGGTGACCTCGGAACTCCTCGACGGTGTCGACCTCGCCGCCGACCCACGCTTGCTTGACGGCCTCGACGCGCCGAAGCTCCTCCTCCGTCATCTCGTCGTGCGGGCGCGAGAGATAGCCGTCGCTTATCACGAGCCTGCCTCCCGGACGGAGGACGCGGTAGGCTTCCTCCGTGAACTCCAGGGTGTCTTCGGCGTGACAGACGGCTTCGACGGCCCAGACGACGTCGAACGTTTCGTCGGCGAACCCAGTCCGCGTGAAGTCACCGGCGACGAACTCCGCCGTCCCGTCGGCGTCGCCGTCGGCGCGTTTCCGACCTTTACGCAGGTGTTCTTGCGTGACGTTTAGGCCGACGGCGTCCGCCCCGCGGTGACGGGAGAGCCAGATCACGCTGCCGCCCACGCCGCATCCTGCGTCGAGCACCCTGTCACCCTCGCCTACGTCGGCGCGGTCGGCCAGCACGCGGTTGACGTTGTCTATGGCGTGACGGAACCGCAGCCACCGGCGCGGGAGGCTCTCGGTGTCGTGGTAGCCGAAGTGCATCGACAGGTGCTCGAAAGTACGCCAGACGAGCACGTAGTCGAGGTAGGCTTCGCGGTAGTAGCTGTCGACCTCCCTGAGGGTCTCGCTCGAGGTCACGTGTCTAACTGGACGTCGCGGTCGGCTCGTTAAAACCCCTTCGGAGAGCCGTGCACAGACATAACATCCACGGGGGCGTAAGCCGGCCATGGACCGCGACACCGCGGAGCCCGACGCCGGCAGCCCGCCTGGAGCCAACGCGCGCCGGGCTGTCGAGTACCACGACGCCTACGGCGCGAAGAGCACGCACGGCTACCCGTTCGTGCTCGCAGTCTACGACGACGCCGCCGGTCCGTTCTGCCGCGACGTCGACGGCTACACCTACCTCGACTTCAGCGGACACGTCGCGTCAGCCCCGCTCGGGTACGATCACCCGGTGTTGCGCGAGCGCCTAGACGAGTACGGCGTCCCGGTTCCTCCGAAGACAGCGGGACAGAACCACTACGCCGCTACCGACTGGCCGCCGGACGAAGCCCGACACCCCGGGCCCGACCAGCTGATGGAACGTCTCGTGGAGATAAGCGACGGCCTCGGTTTCGACCGCGTCTTCCTGTCGAACAGCGGCGCCGAAGCCGTGGAGAACGCCATCAAGATATGCTACCAGCACAGCCGTGCGCCGGAGGCAGTCTGCTTCGAGGGCGCATTCCACGGCCGGACGCTCGGCGCGCTCTCGCTCAACCGTTCGAAGAAAGCACATCGACGCGGCTACCCCACGATACCAGGCGTCCACACGGCGCCCTACTGCGACGACCGAGCTTGCACGCCGGAGTCGTGCGACTGCGGCTTCTACCGCGAAGGCGTCTCGGCGTTAGAGCGAGCGCTCGGCGACGGCGGCTGGCTTGACCCCGAAGACCTCGCGTACGTCGTCGTCGAACCCATACAGGGCGAGGGAGGCTACAGGATACCTAGCGACGCCTTCGTCGACGAGATAGAGCGACTGAGACGCGAGCACGGCTTCCTCGTCGTCGCCGACGAAGTCCAGTCGGGGGTCGGCCGGACGGGAGAGTGGTGGGCTGTGGACCACACGTCTCTCGAACCCGACGTCGTCGCGGCCGGCAAGGCGCTCCAGGTCGGCGCGACGGTCGGACGTGGCGAGGTGTTCCCCGGGGACGAAGCACGTATCTCGTCTACCTGGGGTGGAGGCGACCTCGTGGCGAGCATGGTGGGAGCGCTCACGATAGACGTGATCGAGAGCGAAGGCCTGCTCGACGCCGCCGTCGAACGGGGCGACGGTCTCGTGGAGCGACTCCGCGACGTCGACGCCGACGGAGTCGTCGACGTGAGAGGCCGGGGTCTAATGGTTGCCGTCGAACACGAGTCGGGCGAGAGACGCGACGCAGTCGTCGAGAAGTGCTGGCGGAACGGACTGCTCACGCTGTCCTGCGGCCGCCGGAGCCAGCGTCTGCTGCCTCCGCTCGACGTACGGCCGAGGGAGTTAGAGCTAGCGGTGGACGTTTTCTCGTCGGCCGTAGGCGCAGCCTGAGCCGTGCTACGTCGTCTTCTGCGTCAGTAGGAGCGTCGTCCCGCTGGTTTCGCGTGGCTACAGGTCGTAGGCCATGACGGTCTTCCGACCGTTCTCGTCGGCTCTTCCGGCCGCCTCCTGGAGTATCTCCTCGACCTTCGCGTCTAGCGCATCGTACACGTCGGACGACACGTTCTTGTCCTCTGCCGCTACTGTCTCCTTGACCGCCTTCTTGACAGTTAGTTCTGCCATGGTACACGACAGAGCGCCTATTACAAACAGTTTACCCTTCGTGCCGGGCCGCCGACTCCGCCCTCGGGTCAGACACCGCGCTCACACCGACTCGAAGGGTTCAGCCGACGTGTTCGTCCAGGAAGTCCGCTATCTCTTCGACGGCTTCGCCCGCGGCGTCGACGAGGCCGTCCATGTTGAGGAAGCCGTGTATCATGTCGTCGTACTCCGAGTGCACGACTTCGACGCCGTCTCCCTCCAGCCTTTCGGCGTACGCTCTGCCTTCGTCGCGCAGCGGGTCGAAGCCCGCGGTCAAGACGAAGGCCGGAGCGACGTCCTCGAGGCTCCGCGCCTGCAGCGGGAATGCGTAGGGATGTCTCGCCATCAGGTCGCTGTCGACGTACTGGTCGACGAACCAGAGCATGTCCTGGGCTTCCAGGAGGTAGCCGGTGGCGTTCTCGCCCCGGGAGGGCATCGCGTCCATGTACGCCGTAGCGGGATACAGGAGACACTGGGCGGAGACGTCGGGTATCCCTCGGTCGCGCGCCATCAGGCTGACGACGGCGCTCAGGGTGCCGCCGGCGCTGTCGCCCGCGACGGCGACGTCGCCGTACCGGGCCGACGCCCATCGGAGCGCGCCGTAGGCGTCCTCGACGGCCGCGGGAAACGGGTGTTCGGGAGCGAGACTGTAGTCGACGGAGACCACCGTCAAGCCCGTCTCGTCGGCGAGCAACCGGCATAGCTGGTCGTGGGTGTCGAGGCCTCCGAGCACGAAGCCGCCGCCGTGGTAGAATACGAGGGCGTCGCCGTCCCCGTCGTCGTACACCCTGGCGTCGACCTCCACGTCCTCGAACTCGATGGAAACGTCCTGCGTTTCGACGTCCCCGGGAGGCTGTCCCGCGGCCATCTGCGACAGACGCTCCATCATCATCCGGGAGTCCTCGACGGTCTCGTCGTGCAACGAGATGTCGTATTCGTCCGCCATGTCGAGCATCCGCCGTATGTCGGGGTGTGGCTCCATGTGGCGAGGTTGGCGGGCGCGGTGTTAAAGCCACGGCCGTCTATCGCCGACACACGAGGGTTCGGCGCGCCGGACGTCAGCCGCGTCCATTTAACATCGGCGGGCCCGAACGACGGCGCATGACCGACGACGAAGGCGCTCTCGAGACGGCGCGGAGACAGATAGACCACGCGGCGTCGTACGTCGACGTCGACGACGTCGTGCTCCGACGCCTCCGCCATCCGCAGCGTTCACACAGGTTCACGATGCCGTTCGAACGCGACGACGGAACCGTGGAGATGGTCGAAGCCTACCGCGTTCAGCACGACGACGTCCGCGGCCCGTACAAGGGCGGCCTCCGGTACTCCCAGCACGTCTCGCTCGACGAGTGCGCGGCGCTAGCCATCTGGATGACGTTCAAGACCGCGGTCGCCGACGTCCCGTTCGGCGGCGCCAAAGGCGGCGTGAAGGTCGACCCGACTTCGCTCTCCCTCGGGGAACACGAGCGCCTGACGAGGAGGCTGACGAAGAGCCTCCGGCGGTACATAGGCCCGAACTTCGACGTCCCCGCGCCGGACATGGGGACGGACGCCCGGACGATGTCCTGGATGATGGACACGTACAGCGTCTACGAGGACGAGACCGTCCGAGGGATAGTCACGGGCAAGTCGCCGGACGTCGGCGGAGTCCAGGGCCGCGAGGAAGCCCCGGGCGTCGGCGTATCCATCGTCGCGCAGCGCGCTCTCGAGCACCTCGGCCGCGACGTCGAAGGCGCCTCGGTGGCGGTCCAGGGCTACGGTAGCGTCGGCGCGAACGCCGCGAGACACCTCGACGACGCCGGAGCGAAGGTCGTCGCGGTGAGCGACGCCGGAGGCGGCGTCTACGACCCCGACGGCCTGCCGACGCACGAGATACCTTCTTACGCCGAGAAACCCGGGGCTGTGACGGAGTTCGACGGCGCGGACCGTATCTCGAACGACGACCTCCTGACGCTCGACGTCGACGTCCTCGTCCCGGCCGCGTTAGGAGGCGTCCTCACCCGTGAGGTAGCCGACGACGTCGAAGCAGGCCTCGTGGTGGAGGGCGCGAACGGACCGACGACGACGGAGGGCGAGGAGGTGTTGCTCGAACGCGACGTAGCCGTCGTGCCCGACGTGCTCGCGAACGCCGGCGGCGTCACGGCGTCTTACTTCGAGTGGCTTCAGGGGACGAACCGCACGAAGTGGCCGCGCGATAAGGTGATGGACGAGCTAGAAAACGAGATGAACACTTCGTGGGAGGACGTCGCCCGCCGTCACGACGAACTGGACGACGCGTCGTGGAGGGACGCCGCCTACGCCGTAGCGTTCGAGCGCCTGGTGCGCGAGTACGACCAGCGGGGTAGATGGCCCTGAAGTCCCGACAGGGTGCTCTCCGTTGGTTTCGGGTGACTGACTGCTTATTTATACGCGTGGCTCCAAACCCAGACCTATGAAGGTAGTCGAGGACTGGCGACGGCTCGACGAGGAGACGTTCCTCGTGAAGTACGGACCTTACGCCGCTTTCGCGATAGTCCTCGTCGTGATGACACTCGGGTTGTTCGTCCCAGCCGTAGACGTGACCTGGCCCGTCGTCGCGCTCGCCCTCCTCCTGATAGTCGTGCCCTATCTGCCTCTCGTCAAACACCTGGCTTTCGAAGGCGGCGAGGAGGTGGTGTCGAGCCTCCTGGACGAAGCCGAGGAGACGGTCGAGATGCCCGAGGGCTCGACCAAGAAAGACGTCGAGAGACGTCTGTCGAACGTCGAGTCGGCTCTCTACGCCCAGATGAGACAGGAGCCCCAGGTCGCCGTCATTCGACTACGCGTCGAGCTAGAGGACGCTCTCACCGAGCTGGCGCGCGAGAAAGGCCTGCAGATGAAGGAGGAGTTCGTCGCGTTCCACGAGGTGCTCCGGTACCTCCGGGACAACTCCGACGCCATAGACCAGGAGCTCTACGACGACGTCAGGAAGGTCCACGGCGTCACCAGCCGCGCCGTCCAGAGCGACCGAGTCGGGGCTTCGAGCGCCGGCCGCGTCGTCCGTCTCGGCCTCCGGGTGCTCGAACGAGTCTACTCGGCGTCCGGCCGGCCCGTCAACCCCGATCCAGAGCAGCCTGCGTTCCCGAGCCAGCAGGCCTGGTGAGACGAGACGGCGCCCCACCGAGCCGTGAACGTGAGACACCGCCCTCGAACGACCTGGCTCGACCGACGAAGACGACCGACATGAACCCCGACGGACGAGACGACGTGACGCACGACCCGGGGGAGACGGCTGACGGCCACCGGCTACGTCACGTCGATACAGCCGGCGCGGCGCTGCGTCGAGACGTCGGACGGCTGCTCGAAGCAGTCGACACCGAGTTCCACCCGCCGCTGAGCCAGCGCAGCCTGCCCGAGCCGTACTCCGACGACCTCGACGGCTACGTCGAGAGGACGCTCGACGCCGAACTCGTCGTGGTCGAAACCCGGGAGCGCCTCGACGGCCTGATGTCGTTCGAACGCGGACGCACGGACGACGCGTGGGACGAGTCGCGCGCGACCTACGTCGTCACGCTCGCCGTCGACCCAGCCAGACGTCGCCGGGGCGTCGCACGAGCGCTCTACGACGAGGTCGCACGGCTTTCGACAGACGGACTGCTGGCGACGCGAACCTGGGAGTCCAACGAAGGCCACAGACGGCTGCTCGAGAAGCTCGGTTTCGACGTAGTACGGCGCGTGGAGGACGACCGACCCGGCGGAGTCGACAGCCTCGTGTACGCCCGAGAGAGACCCGAGGTCGACGGCCGACCCAGGTGGTGAAACCGCGTCGGGCGACGGCGAGCCACCGGAAGACCGAAGAAGTCTGGCTCGCTACGTCGGCCGTGAAGGACGTAGAAGTGCTCAGGCTCGGCCACCGGCCCGGGAGGGACGACCGGCTGACGACGCACGTCGGCTTGACCGCCCGGGCGTTCGGCGCGTCGAAGGTCCACTTCGCCGGAGAGCGGGACAGCGGCCCGCTAGAAACCGTCGGAGACGTCGTCGAGCGCTTCGGCGGAGAGTTCACCGCTCGACACGAACCGTCGCCGCGCGCGTTCGTCCGTGACTGGCCGGGAGAAGTCGTCCACCTGACGATGTACGGCTTGCCCGTCGAAGACTCCGTAGGGGAAGTCGAGCGCGACTCCCCGGTTCTCGTCGTCGTCGGCTCCCGGAAGGTCGACGGCTGGACGTACGACGAAGCCGACCACAACGTCGCCGTGACCTCGCAGCCTCACAGCGAGGTGGCGGCGCTCGCCGTCTACCTGCACCTCCACCACGACGGCGAAGAACTCGGTCTGGAGTTCCCCGGGGGAGAGGTCGACGTAGTGCCGTCCGTCTCGGGCAAGGAGACGCGTACGCCCGAGAGCTGATGGAGGCGTCCGCGCGCGTCAGGACAGGCTGGATATCGCCGCCGCGAGGTCACCGTCGGCGTTCTCGAGCGCCTCACGCGCCTCGTCGGTGCCGACGCCCGCTCTCTCTGCGACTATCTCGACGTCGTCGGGGTCGACCGACGCCTCCTCTACCGCGTCGCCGACGACCTGGAACGTCGTCTGACCCTGGGCCTCCATCTTCGTGACGTCGGGCGACTCGACCACGAGGTCGCCGGAACCCGTCTCGATGACTACGCGTTCGACGTCGTCTATCTCGTCCATCTCGATTCCCATCTGGTTCATCATCTTCTGCATCCGTTTGGAGTCGAAGCCGCCTCCGCGTCCACCTAGCATGTGCGTGGCTACGGAGCCGAATGCCTTTAAACGAACGGTGCTGGCGCGGAGTCTGAGGTAGCCTTGGAGTCGTCCGACGGCGACCGAGCGGTTCCCCATCGTGCGTCAGGCTTAATAGCCGAGATTACCCGTGGTTATACTATGAAGGTCCCGACGGCCGACGACGTACGCGACCGACGGAAGGAACTCGGGTTGACGCAGAGCGAGCTAGCCGAGCGCGCCGGAGTCTCACAGCCGTTGATAGCGCGGATAGAGAACGGCGACGTCGACCCCAGGCTGTCGACGGTCACGCGTATCGCCGAGGTGTTCGAGTCCCACGACGCCGACCGCGTCACCGCCGACGACCTCATGAGCGGAGACGTCGCGAGCGTAGAACCCGGCGACACCGTGGGGGACGCCGTCGACCTCATGCAGGAGACCCAGTTCAGCCAGCTACCCGTTCTCGAGTCCGGCGTGCCCGTCGGCTCGATGTCCGACGCCATCGTCGCGCGAGCGCGCTCCGAGGTAGACGACCTCCCGGCGGCCGAGGTCCGGGACGTCATGGGTGAGTCGTTCCCGACGGTGGCGCCGGACGCAGAGATACCCACGGTGTCCAGGCTTCTCGATCACTCTAGCGCGGTGCTCGTGACGGAGCGAGGTAAGGTCGTGGGCATCGTCACCGAGGCAGACGTCGCCGCCTACGTCGGCAGCGAGCACGACGAAGG
>JBKGYY010000034.1:0-13025 GCA_046545855.1 Halobacteriales archaeon
GGGTTTAGACGGCAGGTTGGATAAATCAAACGGTGGCATCGACGACTTCCGATCGGACTCCATCGGGGAGCCGACACCCTTCCAGCCCCTCGGCTTCGACGGACTGTGTCACCGTCCTCGATCTTCTCAAGCTCGTCGGCTTCGACGGACTGCGTCAGTCTTCCTCGATCTTCTCCGGGCCCTCGACGGCTTCCTTGAGCGACGAAAGGCCGTTCACCCACTCGCTCACGAAGCCGTACTCGACGTCGTCGAAGCGCTCGGCCTCGAACTCCTCTTCCTCTATCACGCGGGCTCCGGCTTCGGCGACCATGCCGAGCGCGGCGTCCAGGTCTTCCTCGCGCTCCGCCTCGAACGCGCCGTCGACGTACTCCTCGGGTTCCGCGTCGTCGGCGGCGCCGTTGGCGACGTAGTTCTCGCAAGACGCCAGCACGCCTATCAAAGACGTCTGGACGCCCTCGAGCAACATCTCCTTCTCTTCGTCGTCGAAAGACTCCTCCTGCATCACGACCTCGCGTATCTCCTGGATTCCCTCGAGACAGTCCTCCTCCGTCAGGTCGCCGTCGTCGTAGGCGTCGAGCACCTTCGTGCACGCTATCGTGACGTCGTCCTGGAGGTTGAAGAACGGGAGCGCGCTGTCGTCGTCGTCGGGATCTAGCTCGGTCTCCCTGATGCTCTCCATCCAGTTCTCCCATCGCTCTTCCGAGTAGAAGCCCTCGTCTTCCATGGGGTAGAGAAGCCACGTTCACCCAAAGGGGTTTCGGTGGCCGCGGCGCATCCGTTGGGTCTATGAACCCCCGGCGTCGACCTGAGGCCGATGGACGCCGAGGGCCGCGTAGAGTTCGAGGTGGACGAAGACGTCTTCTACAACCCGCGGATGACGTTGAACCGCGACGTCACCGTCGCCGTCCTCCGCGCCCGGGAGTTCGGCTCGACCTACCTCGACGCCAACTGCGCCTCCGGTGTCCGAGGCCTCCGGGTCGCCGTCGAAGCGGGGCTCGACGTCACCCTCAACGACCGGTCGTCGACCGCCGTAGACGTCGCTCGACGTAACGTCGAGGCCAACGAAGTCGACGTCTCGGTCCGACGTGAGGACGCCAACGTAGAGATGCACCGCCACGGGTACGACGTCGTCGACGTAGATCCCTTCGGCTCCCCGATGCCGTTCGCCGACGCCGCCTTCCGTTCTGCGCGGAACCTCGCCTGCTTCACCGCGACGGACACCGCGCCGCTCTGCGGAGCCCACACGAGCGGAGTCCGACGTTACGGCTCGGTGCCGTTGAACACCGAGTACCACGCGGAGATGGGTTTGCGCGTGCTCGTCGGCGCGCTCGTCCGTACGGCGGCGCGCCAAGACGTCGCTGCGACGCCCGTTCTATCGCACTCGACCGACCACTACAAGCGCGTCTACCTGTCGCTCGAACGCGGCGCCGGCGTCGCCGACGAGTCGCTGGAGGGTCTCGGCTACGTCGCGCACTGCTTCGACTGCCTCCGGCGCGAGCACGTCGACGGCCTCGTCTACGACGGCCCCTGGAACTGCTGCTGTGGCTCGAACTACGACGTAGCCGGCCCGCTGTGGACCGCGGGGGTACGCGACAGAGAGTTCGTCGAGGAAGCCCTCGCGGAGGTGTCGGACTACATGACGGAGGCCGCGCGTGCGCGGAAGACGCTCGAGAGGCTGCACGGCGAGCTAGACCTGCCGACTCACTACGACCAGCACGTTCTCTGCAAGCGCGCGGGAGTCCCGGCTGCGTCCATCGAAGACGTCCTGGGTTCGCTCGAAGCCCGGGGCTACCGCGCGAGCAGGACGCACTACTCCGGTCACTCGTTCAAGTCCGACGCACCGATGGACGTGCTGCTCGACGTCGTTGGGTAGCCGGAAAACCGGAACCACCCCGACATCGCTCTTGTAGGCCGGCGGACTACGTGGACCATGGAACGACATCCAGTCCCGGAGCTTCCGTCGCTCGAACCGGGGATGACGCTGCTGGACTCCGACGACCGCGGCGCACTCCACTCGCTCGTCGCAGACCACGCGATGAGGAGTCGTGGAGACGTCCACTGGGTCGACGTCGGTGGACACGCGACCACGAGGCCGATGGCCAGGATGGCGGGCAGACGGCTCCTGGAGCGCGTACAGGTCGCCCGGGCGTTCACGGCCTTCCAGCACCACTCGATAGTCGAGTCGCTCGCCGAGCGTGCTCGAGAGGGAGTGCTGGACACCACGCTGATAGTGGCGCCCGCCGTCGACGCAGCCTACCTCGACGACGACCTGAGGGAGCGAGAGGCTGAGGCGATGGCTCTCGGCTCTCTCGCACGCCTGTACGGGGTCGCGCGCTCGACGGGATGTCCGTTGCTCGTGACCCACGAGGACGGGTTCGAAGGCCACGTAGAGCAGGCCGCCGACCGAGTGCTCGAATGTCGTTCGACGCCTCTGGGACCGCGTTTCACGGGAGACGGCTTCGAGACCCTCGTTTATCCCTCGGCCGCGGGGATGCAGACGACGCTGGCGTTCTGGAGACGCGTGATACAAGCCCGTCGACGTCGGACGACCGAGACACCGAAGTCGCCGGAGGTCGCCGTTGGGACGCACTAACCCGACCTTCCGCGACGAGCTAGACGCTCTGAGAGACGGATGGAGGGACTACCGAAGGTGTCTCCGGCTGGAGGATCAGGAGAGGTACGACTCGTTGTTCGAGGGCGCGCGAAGGAGAGCCGACGCCTGCGGCAGCCTCAACCCCGTCGACCCGATGCCGGCCGTCCTGCTCTCGATGTTGCTCGAACAGCAGAGCCGTATCGACGAAGTAGAGCGCAGGTTGGACTCGGAGTGAGATGGAGGGTGCTTACGACGTCGGCGCCGGCCCCTACAAGATAGACTTCAGGGAAGACGTCGCAGTCGAGTGGCACGCGACGTCCGGGGGAGTGGAACGAAGGGAGGTCGAGGGCTACCGTCCGTCTGTCTACGTCGTCTCGGGGTCGCTCGAAGACGTACGCGAGGTGCTCGAGACGCATCCCGACGTCGCCGGACTGCGCTACGTCGAGAGACGGCCTGGCTTCCGACGGCGGCGGGAGCGCGTGCTCGAGGTCGACGTCGAAGCCGTCGGCAGGGTGAGAGGTCTCGCGCGACAGGTTCGGTCGTGGGGAAAGCCGGGAGAACACCGTCTGTACAACGTCGACCTGTCGCCGGAGTTCAGGTACTGTCTCGAACGCGAGCTACAGCCCCACCCCGGTAGACCGCTCGACGTCCTCGAGATGTCGGCTCCCGAGGGACCCGTTCGAACGCCGGTTCGGGCGCTCGACGTCGACGGCGTGCGCCACGAGGGCGCGCGCGAGGTCGTCGACGCCGTCGAAAGCGCTCTCGAACGCGACCCGGACGTCCTAGTCGTAGGCTCCTCGGCCCTGCTGCCGAAGCTACGTGAGAGCGCGCGCGAACTCGACTTCGAGCTACGTCTAGGTAGGGACGCCGGAATGTGGAGGCGCGCGGGAAGTTCGACCTACGAGAGCTTCGGCCGCGTGTGTCACTCGCCCGAGAGGTACAACGTCCCCGGCCGGGCCGTCGTCGACAGGTCGAACACCTTCCTCTACGGACGTACGGGGATACACGGATGTCTCGACCTGGTCCGTCGGTCGCGGAAGCCGTTACAGGAGGTAGCCTGGGCGAGCATAGGCAACGTCCTGACTTCGATACAGGTGTGCGAGGCCGCCGAGCGCGGCGTCCTCGTCCCCTGGCGTTCGTGGCGTCACGAGTTCTTCAAGCCGATGTCGACGTTGCACGAGGCCGACCGAGGCGGGACGACTTTCTCGCCCGACGTCGGAGTCCACGAGGATGTGCACGAGATGGACTTCTCGTCGCTATACCCCAACATAATGGTGACGCGCAACGTCAGCCCGGAGACCGTCCTGTGTGACTGTCATCCCGGGCGCGACGACGTGCCGGGGCTCGGCTACGGCGTCTGTCCCGAGCGCGGCTATCTCCCCGACGTCCTCGAACCCCTGGTGTCCGATAGACGCATGTACAAGGACGCGTTGCGCTGGCTCGACGGCGGGGACGTCGAAGTCGACGTCGAAGCCCTGGACGTCGACCTCGACGACGGAAGCCGAGACGTCCTTGAGGGAAGGGTGGACGCCCTGAAGTGGATACTCGTGTCTTGTTTCGGCTACCAGGGCTTCAGGAACGCCAAGTTCGGACGCATCGAGTGCCACGAGACGATAAACGCCTACGCCAGAGAGATACTTCTGGAGGCTAAGACGGCGCTCGAAGACGCCGGCTGGCGTGTCGTCCACGGCATAGTCGACAGCGTCTGGGTCAAACGCCGGCGCCGGGACGCCGACGACCCGAAGGAGGTCTGCCGTAGGGTGTCGGATTCCGTCGACATAGACCTCGAGTACGAGGGTTGCTTCGACTGGCTGGCTTTCGTGCCACGGCGGGAGGGCGGAGGCGGAGCCCTCAACCGGTACTTCGGCAGTCGCCGGGACGGAGGCTTCAAGGTGCGAGGGATAGAGTGCCGGCAGCGGTCGACTCCGGCGTACGTCGAGGAGTTCCAGCGAGAGGCGCTGGAGGCCCTCGACCTCGACCTAAGTCCCGAGTCGGTCTGCGACGTCCTGTCCCGGTATCTATCTCGACTACGACGGGGCGAGGTCGACGTCGAAGACCTCGTAGTCCGGAGGAGGGTTTCGAAGGAGCCCGAGGAGTACTCCAGGGAGTCGCTCGCCGTCGGCGCGTGCGAACGCGCCCGCGACCTCGGGGTCGACGTCCACCCCGGCGAGGACGTCGGTTTCGTCGTGGTCTCGGAGTCCGCGCCCCGGTACAGCGGCCGCGTCCGTCTCTCGTTCGAGGACGTGGAGTCGTACGACTTGGGCTTCTACAGACGTCGGTTGGTGGAGGCCGCGGAGTCGCTTGTCTCTCCCTTCGGGTGGAGGCGGCGGGACGTCGTCGACCACCTCGAAGGAGTCGAGGACTCGAGCCTGAGCGCTTTCGGCTGACGTGTCGCGCGAGTTGTCGCGTGAGCCGTGGAAGTCTGCCGACGGCTTCAGTCGTGTCCGCTTACTTCGACGGCTTCGTACGGCTCCTCCAGGTACTCGACGTCGCTGTCCCGGAGGTCTATCTCGAGGGCTTCGACGGCGTCCTCGAGGTGGTCGACGGACGAGACGCCTACGATGGGAGCCGTGACCTCGTCCTTGTGGAGGAGCCAGGCGAGACCTATCTGCGCCATCTCGACGCCCTCGTCCTCGGCTATTTGTTCTACGCGGCCGTTTATCTCTGGGCCGCCGCCCTCCATGTAGGGGTGTTCGTACAGGTACTCCTCGTTGTCTCCGCGCTCGGTGGAGTCCACCTCGTTGTGTGGTCGGGCGAGGTAGCCGCGGGCGAGAGGGCTCCAGGGTAATACTGCGACGTCCTCGCGCTCGCAGAGCGGAAGCATCTCGCGTTCTTCCTCTCGGTAGACGAGGTTGTAGTGGTTCTGCATCGAGACGAACCGCTCGAGACCGAGGCGGTCGCTGACGTGGAGGGCTTCGGCGAACTGGTACGCCCACATCGACGACGCTCCAACGTGTCGTGTCTGTCCGCGACGTACGGCGTCGTCGAGCGCCCGGAGGGTGTGCTCGACGTCGGTGTCGTCATCCCACCGATGTATCTGCAGCAGGTCGACGGTGTCGACGTCGAGACGTTCGAGCGAGGCTTCGACTTCCTGCTCTATCGCCTTGCGCGACAGACCGCCTGCGTTGGGTTGGTCGCGCATCTCGAAGTAGGTCTTCGTGGCTACGACGGCTTCGTCGCGGTGGCCGTCGATGGCCTCGCCGAGCACGCGTTCGCTCTCGCCGTGACTGTAGATATTCGCTGTGTCGAAGAAGTTGACGCCGAGGTCTATCGCGCGTTCGAGTATCGGCAGGGCTTCGTCTCGTTCGAGCACCCAGGGCCGCCAGTCCCTGCTGCCGAAGCTCATGCATCCGAGACAGATACGGCTGACCTCGATGCCGGTCGCTCCGAGAGTCGTGTACTCCATGGAGGAATTTGAACGGCGGGCGTCTTGTTTGCTCGGGTGTTCAGCGCTCGGTGCTGGTGAACGGCTCGGAGTGCTTGCGGTCCTTCGGTAGCTCGGGTACGTCGAGTTCGAGTTCGTTAAGCTCGGCGGACATCTCGGAGAGCGCGCCAGCGAGGTAGACGGTGACGAGCGCGAGGACAGCGAGGTTCGCCGTTGCCGAGATGCCTCCCGTCGGCAAGACGGTTGCGACGGCGAGGGAGCCGAACACGCCTGCGGCTACTGCGGGAACGACGACGACGGCGCCGACGGTCAGGGCCTCGTATCTGAAGCCCTTCGAGGTGGCCGTCGCTCTCCTGTAGGAACGTAGGACTCCGAGGCCTTCGACGGACACGTGATAGGGATAGGTCAGGAGCGTCGACGTGAGGTAGACGGTGGCGAGGACTCCTACTACGAAGACCAGCCAGACTAGCATCTCGCTGCCGGGCCCGGTCATACCTACGGAGTCGAGGAGGACGAAAGAGCCTCCGGCTACGAGCGGGGCTGTAACGACGGCGGCGTACAGCGGGTAGGCGAGGGTGGAGCGCACGGCTGCCCGGTAGTCGACGGCTTCGCCTGCCTGTATCCGCATCGTAGTGGCGACGGCTGAGACGCCGAGCGTCACGGCTCCGGCGACGACGAGCCATGCGAGGCTGTCGGACAGCGGAAGCGAGAGAGCGAAGACGTCGTTGGATGCGCTGGCGGCGAGTTCGTCGGCGGTGACGACGCCGTAGGCTTCGGCGGCCGTCGTCCTCAGGTCGGACACTCCGAGCGTGTGTCTCGCGGCAGTTGCTGATACGTAAGACATCCAGACCAGCAACGCGAGCGCTAGAGTCGACGGACGTTTGAAGGTCTCTACTCCCCTGGCTAACGGTGCGGCCACCCCCAGCTGCATGTCGGAGCGAGTGTGGCGGTATATCTTAACTGTTTCGGCGGTGGTGTGATGCGGGTCGACGATAGAGGAAACGTGGTGGCGAGCCTGGCTTCGACGTCCGTCGGATACCGGTAGTATGATATTCCCGACGGCGCACTTGTACGGCGATGAACCGGTCAGCAGACCTCTTCTCGGCCGACCGGCCGACACCCCGGAGGGAGACGACGTGAAGATAAGGATAGAGGACGACGCGGACGAGGAGATGGCTCGCGCCGTCGTCGCAGCCGTCAGCCAGCACCTGGGCAAGCCCGTCGAAATGGTCGCCGAGGACGGATCCACCGTCGCGAGCGCCGGCGAGAAAGACGACTGGGACGACGAAGGCCAGGTGGTCACCGAGAGAGAGGAGGGGCTACGCGACAAGATAGAGGGTATTCTGGCGGGCCGCAAGCAGGAGAAACAGGAAAAGCTCGACGAACTCGACAAGCTGTTCGTCCGCGAGCGCCTCGACCTCCTGTTCGACGAGATAGAGTACGAGGACGGCACGTTCGCGAGCTACAGCAACGACGAAGAGCTGCCCGCCGACGGAGTCGTGACGGGCGTCGGCCGTATCGACGGCCGGAAGGTCTGCTTCACCGCGAACGACTACACCGTGAAGGCCGGGACGCTCGGCAAGAACGGCGCCGAGAAGATAATCCGCATCCAGGAGAAAGCTATGCGGCTCAACGTGCCGTTGATACGCCTGATAGACAGCGCGGGCGCCCGGCTCAACCAGGAGGAACGCGACCCCGGCGACACCCACGCCGACCGTTACACCGGCGGCAAGATGTTCTACAACCAGTGCCGGATGAGCGGCAAGATACCTCAGATAGGCGTGCTCTACGGCCCCGACATCGCGGGCAGCGCCTACACACCGGTCTTCTGCGACTACCTCATCATGGTCGAGGAGATGGGTTCGATGGCCATCGCTTCCGCGCGCATAGTCGAAGCCATGATAGGCGAGAGCGTCGACATGCAGGAGCTCGGAGGCGCAGACGTCCACTCGAAGCACAGCGGGAGCGCCGACGTCGTGGTGGAGGACGAGGAGGAGGCCGTCGAGAAGATAAAGAAGGTTCTCTCGTATCTCCCGCAGAACTACGGCGACGAGCCCCCGCGGTCGGAGCCCCGTCAGCCGAGCCTAAACCCCCGGGGGCTCGACGCCGTGATACCCGAGAAAAGCCAGAAGGACTACGACGTCCAGGAGGTCATCGACCGCCTCGTCGACCGCGACAGCTGGCTCGAGCTGAAGCCAGAGTACGGCCGGGAGATAGTCACGGGACTCGGTAAGATAGCCGGGCGCCCGGTCGGAGTCGTCGCCAACCAGCCGAAGGTCAACGGCGGCGCCATCTTCCCCGATGCAGCAGACAAGGCGTCGGGCTTCGTCTGGACGTGCGACAGCTACAACATCCCGCTCGTCTACCTGTGTGACACCCCGGGCTTCATGGTGGGTACGCGCGTCGAGAAGCAGGGCGTGCTCCGTAAGGGCCGGAAGTTCATCTACGCTACGTCGAACGCCCAGGTGCCCAAGATAAGCGTTCTCACGCGGAAGGCGTACGGCGCCGGCATCTACGCGATGGCGGGTCCGTCGTTCGGCCCGGACTACGTGCTCGGTCTGCCGTCGACGGAGATAGCCGTTATGGGTCCGGAGGCCGCCGTCCACGCCCTGTTCGGCGAACAGCTCAAGCAGATGGAGGGCGACGCGCTCGAGAGCACCAAGGAGATGTTCAAGCAGGAGTACGACAAGTACATCGACATCGAGAAGCAGGCGAGCCAGATGGAAGTCGACGAGCTAGTCCCGGCAGGCGACCTACGCGAGCAGCTCGTCAGGCGTCTCGAAGTTCTGGAGACGAAGGAACGACGCGACGTCGACCGACACCACGGAACCGTCTTGTTCTGAACGTCGGGGAACCGCCCCTGCTACGGTTCTAACCTCGTCCTGCGTTTACATCGGCGCCGGCGCGATAAGCTGTCCGCCGTCGACCGTGTAGTAGGCTCCGGTCACGTACTCGGCCGCCGGCGACGCGAGGTAGAGAACCGGGGGAACGCAGTCCTCGGGCTCGCCGAGGCGGTCGGCGGCGAGGTAGTCGACGACCTCGTCGCGGTAGGCCTCCGGAAGTATCTCGTCTATCGCCTCAGTGAGTATGACGCCGGGCGCCACGGTGTTACAGCGGACGCCGTCGTCACCCCACTCGGCTGCGAGCGACTGCATGAGGTTGTGGATACCGGCCTTGCCGGCGCCGGAGTGAGCGTGGTAGGGCGCTCCTTCGACGCTGTTGACGGCTCCCATCGAGATGATGCTTCCGCCGCCGTTGTCGATCATGTGTTCGCCGACGCTGAACGAGCAGTAGGCGGTGCCGTCGAGTATCGTGCCGACGACGGCGCGCCAGCCGTTCTCCGACAGGTCCTTCGCGGGACACAGGAAGTTGGCGCCGGCGTTGTTGACGAGGACGTCGACGCCTCCGAGTGCGTCGACGACGGACTCGGTCATCTCGTCGACTCGCTCGCGCTCGCGGACGTCGACGGTGGTCGCGTGCGCCTCGACGCCGCGGCTCTCTATCTCCTCTGCGACGGGTTCGAGGTGGTCGATGTCGCGCGATGCTATCGCGACGTCGGCGCCGAGGTCTGCGAAAGCGTACGCGAGGTGTTCGCCGATACCGGTGCCGCCGCCGGTTATCAGAACGCGGTAGCCGTCGAACAGGTCGGACGCGAAGAGCTCGGTCGCCGGTGGTGTGGAGTCGAACGCCATGGCATCCCGATTGTAGAGCCGGGCCAAGTATCTGTCGGAGGATGGCTCTGCTGAGGCCTGAACAGCCTGCGGTGTCGTTACCGGTTGGGTTCGAACTCCATTATCTCGGCGGCTTCGTCGGGTGTCGCGGGCTCTCTGTCGACGTCGCGCGCCATCCGCGCGGCTTTCTCGACGAGTTCGGCGTTGTTCGACTTCTCGCCGTCCTGGATGTAGTAGTTGTCCTCTACGCCTACGCGGACGTTGCCGCCCATAGCGAGCGCCGCCGAGACGAGAGGCCACTGGGTCGGGAAGCCGATTCCGATGAGCTGCCAGTTGGCGTCGTCGGGTAGCTGGCGCACCTGGTTCATGAGGTTGTTGACCGTCGGCGGGATGCCGCCGACGATGCCCATTATGATGCTGAAGTGCAAAGGGTGCTCGAGGATGCCCTGTTTGAGCAGAGGTCGGATGCTGCCGATGTGCCCGGTGTCGAAGCACTCTAGCTCGGGTTTCACGCCTGCTTCGTTCATGGCTTCGACCATCTCCTCTATCTCGCCGAGCGGGTTCTCGAACACCATGTTGTAGGCGTAGTCCTCGCGGTTGTCGCTCCACCGGGCGTAGTTCATCGAGCCCATGTTGAGCGCGCCGATGTCGGGCTTGACCTCGGTGATGTAGTCGATGCGGCTCTCGAGCGGCTCGTGTATCGCGCCCGTCGAGAAGTTTATGAGGATGTCCGTGTGGTCTCGTACTTCGTCGTATATCTCCTGGTATATCTCGGTGTCGTACGTCGGGCTTCCGTTGTCGGTGCGAGCGTGTATGTGCGCGACGGACGCGCCTGCTTCGCGCGCCTCCTGCGCCTGCTCGGCTATCTCCTGCGGCGTGTACGGCACGCTGGGACATCGGCTGCGGAGCGTCATCGCGCCGGTCATCGCGACGGAGATGATGGCTTTGTCGGGGTGGTTGCCTCGCACGGTGCGCTGTGTCTTGACACCCATGTGGGTGCCTATGTCGCTGTCGTCGCTCATCCTTTCACCTTAGTTTCCACTCTGGGTCTTTCTGCATCATACGTGCTTCCATTCCCTCGCGGGTGTCGTCGCTCATCGCGAGCAGCGCGAACATCTCCTTGAGGTACGACACCTGTTCGTCGAACGACATGTCCTCGTGGGCGTAGTAGGCTTCCTTGCCCATCGACACCATCGTCGGACTGCTGTTGACGAGTTCGTCGACTAGCGTGTCGAGTTCGCCGTCGAAGTCGTCGGCCGGCAGCAGGCGGGAGACGAGGCCTATCTCCTCGGCTTCGCCTGCGTCTATCTTGTCTCCCGTGAACATGAGGTCCATGCCTTTCTTGGGCTTGACGCCGCGCATGATTGGCGCCATCACCTGCATGGGGAACAGGCCGCTGTCTTTCTCGGGCGTTCCGAACGTTGCGTCGTCGGCGGCGTACAGCAGGTCGCTCGCCGTCGCCAGCCCCATTCCGCCTGCGAGGCAGTAGCCTTCGACGGCGACGACGACGAGGGCGTCGGTGTCGCGCATCTGCTGCATGACCTCGCTTATCGTCGAAAGGTACTCGCGGTACTCCTGCGCGCTGGCGTCGATGAGACGGCTCATCTCGGTCAGGTCGCCTCCGCTGCAGAACTTGCCGTCCGCGCCTCTGAGGACGTATACCCGTGCGTCGCTCTCGTCGGCGGCGGAGAGCGACCGCTGGAGGCCCTCCATGACGTTCTGGTTCATGGAGTTGCCTTTGTCGGGTCGGTCGATGGTGGCGCGGACGACTGCTTCGTCGTCGCTGACCTCCACCTGGAAGTCCTCGTTGGACAGGTGTTCTCCGTCGAGGTCCGTCATGGGTTGAACTCGGGGGAGACGGGGCATAAGTAGTTCTATTTTTGTTCACTCGGACGCATCCGGTTATTTAAGACGGGCGTCGAACTAACGAGGAATCCGAGGCCCACGCAAGAGAGGTTCGCAGCGACGAGTTCAGACGGTCTCTATCTCCGTGAGCTCGTCGATGTCCGGCAGGTCGTCGTCGACGGAGGTAATCTGCTCCATGCGCTCCGAGTGTTTCTCCGCCGCGAAAGCCGCGAGGTCCTCGCGAGTGACTCCTTCTTCGAGGTCGTCGCGCGTCGACTCCTCGACGATACCCTGCGTCAACGGCATCAGCTCGTTCACCGTGTCGTTCAACACCTCGAGAGCCACGTCGTCCTCGGTGACGTGGTGCTTGATGCGGTACATGCCGTAGCCGACGTGCCTGCCTTCGTCGCTCCTGATGTTAGCGAAGCCCTCGACGAGCCCCGGTAGATGGGGGTAGGCGTCGATGTCGGGTCCGAAGTTGTTGTGAAGGCCGTAGTAGCCAGTCTGCGCGAGGATGCCCTCTATCACGAGGTGGTAGTGAGCGTGGGCGCGCACGCGGTTCTCCGGCGTGTCGTCGTCGAGAAGTCGCTCCATCGCCGCCTGGTTGCGGTCGAACAGCTCGACGTAGCTCGGCGTGAAGTAGTGGTCATCTCGCGGCGAACTGGCTTCGAGCCCGAGGGTTTCCTCGACGGGGTTGACGACCTCGCGCCAGTAGCGGTCGAAGAACTCCGTGTGCTTCGCCTCCTCGTATATCTGTGTCGACACGAACATCTCGTCCTCTATGTCCTCCAGCACCATCTGTAGAGGCGCGAGGTCCTCGGTCACGCTCTCCTCGCCCGCGCCGAACAGCGCGAGACCCTGACGGAAGTAGTCGAAATCACGTTCGAGGTCGTCGAAGTCGTAGCCCGCGAGGCGCTCGCGGTCGATGTCGAGGTCTATCTCCTCCGGGTCCCAGTGGCGTGAGACGGCGTTCCTATAGTAACGGAACGGCTTCCGGGCTCTCTCGAGGTTGTACTGCACCGTGCCTGACATGTTCTATCGTGTGGGACGTGGAGCCAAAAGCGTTTCCGTCGTTATCATAATACTGACAGTCTACTCCAGGGGACGGGAACCGGTCCAGCCGACACACCAAGAAGCCAGACGAGAGACTAAACCAGCCTGAAACCAAGGTTACGCCTGCCCGTGCTGACGCCGACGTTTATCAACAACGGCGTCAACGCCTCGACCTGAGAAGCCACCGCGAGACCGCCGGCGTCGACGGCCGAGGCACCTACATCGTCCACGAGACCGATAGCGACGTCCTTCGCCTCGACGTCCCCGAAAACGAGCACGTCGAGACCCAGGTCGGCGTCCATATCGACTAACTTCGCCGCCGCGACGTTGTGAAACGCACCCGCCACCGGGACGTCGACCGCGTCGACGACATCGGCCGTCGCGCTCTCGCCACCCGGAGAGTAAACGAAGACGCCGTCCCTGCGCTCCATCGGCACGACCGGCGACACCAACACGCCCTCGAACGCCTCCGCGTGCT
>JBKGYY010000035.1:0-12665 GCA_046545855.1 Halobacteriales archaeon
TCCCTCTGTTCCAACCGTAGGCCGAAAGGCGAACTCTGTCGCGTCGGTTCCGCCTCGTGTACCGTGGTTTCGTGCCGACCAGACGTCGTGTAAACCACATGTCGCTATACCGAACCGGCCGGCCCAAGCCGACGTTTCACGCGGTCCTCAACCCTCTCGAAACCACCGCTTTTCCCGGTGTCTCGGTTGACTGTAAGCCGCGTTCGGTTTATGCCGCGGGAGCGACTACGCGACGTATGGAGCGCGTGTTGACGGAGCAGTTCGAGACCGTGGAACCGGACGTGGATCTCGTCTCCGTCGTCCGACGGATGCGGGAGACGGGTGCCGACGACACCGTCGTCGTCGAAGGAGACGAACCCGTGGGAGTGATAACATACAGGGACGTAGCCGTCCGGACCTACGGCGAAGACCGCGTCTCCGACGACCTGACCGCCGAGGACGTCATGACGCCGGACCCCGTGACGATAACCACGAACGTAGGATTGATCGAGGCCGCTCGGATGATGAGCGACACCGGGGTAAGGAGGCTTCCAGTCGTAGACTCCGAAGGCTCGCTTCTCGGGATGCTGGAAGCCTACGACCTAACGAGGCTCGTCGCCGACGAACTCTCCGAGATGCTCGACGAAGTCATAGAGGCCCAGAGGCCCCGGTACTAGACTCCGTCTCCTACGCCTCGTCTCTCGGGGACCTTGTAGACGCCCGACGCGCCTTCGTCGACGTAGTCGAGCGGCAGACACGTCCGGCAGAAGTCGACGCCGAACGGAGTCAGATGTATACTCCTTCGGTCTACGTGCGGTCTCTTGCATCCGTCTATCGCCCCTTTCACGTCAGGCTGAGCCTCGAGCAACTGATAGCGTTTGACCTCCCCTACGGGTTCGTCGCTGAACCACACGAGGCCCAGTCGGTTGAGGTTGTTGAGGTAGACCTGCGTCCAGTCCTCGTACCGGCAGCCTGCCTCGGTTCCAACCATCGAGAGCCCCGACGCAACCGACTTCGAGGTGAGAGGCAGCCAGCCCTTGTCCCGGATGTCGACGGACGGCTGAGGCCCCTCGGTCGCCAGATACCGTAGCAACCGGGCTTCGTCGGGAGCCACCTGTTCGAGCACCATCGGGTAAGCCGGGTGAACCTCTTCCTCGTAGTCCACGTCGGCAGAGAGCTCGAGCAGACGTCCGCCTCTCTCGCGGAGCCTCTCGACGTCTATCTCCTCCGACGGGTAACGTCGCCCTCTCCCGTTTCGACCGCCTCCCCCTTTCCTACCGCCTCCGCTGTCCAACGATTCCATGTCTAGTCTCTCCATCTCCTCGTAAGCTATCTCCTCGTACTGTTTCACGAAGTCGTCGAGCGAACGCGAGACGCCTGCGGCGCGGAGCATTCGCGCGCCCGTCCTCACGCCCGACCACAGCGAGTAACGCGTGGCTCGTCTCGTCGCAGTCGACGTGATGTGGGCTATCCAGTAGAAGTCCTCGACGGCCTGGTTGAAGCTATCGAAGAACTCCTCTAAGTCGGACCTCAGGCCCCAGGGGTCGAACGCGAGCGCGTGGACGACGTGACGGAGGTCGACCTCGCTCTCTCGCGCGAGCGCCACGAGTTCGTAGACTTCGGCGTCTTTCACTTCACCTGTGTCCCGGCGGGCCCGTCGGCTTGACGTTACGTCGTCCGACCTCGCGCGCCGAGACTCCCGGTCGCGTCGACCGCCATGCGCTCCGTCCTCCTTCATACCGTGGTCACCACCAGTAGCTGTATCCAGCCGGCTACGAAGCCGAGCACTCCTCCGATGGCTATGAGCAGCCATTCGTCCTCCTTGAACGCCGGCCGCAGCATCATGACGTACTCTTCCGGCGGCAGCTTCTTCATCTCTTCGGCGATGAGCTCTCTCATCCTCTCGCTTCGCTCCTGGTTCAGTCGGCTGTCGCTTAGCATCCGCATGGCGTAGTCGATGGGCTCTCTCGCGAGCGACTCCCGTATCGACTCGTAGCTCCGGTCTCCGGTGACGGCTCGCACGAGGGGTTCTGCGACGCCCACGGAGCGGTCGACCTCCGGCCGGATGGAGTCACGTATCATCTTCCTAGTGCGGTCGGCTTTGGGTCCGTAGAGCAGGTGGCGTGCGACGTTTTCGACCGTCAGGACGTCGGAGGCGACTATGTCGGCGTAGGTCTCGACGCTCTCGTCCTGGCGCTTTATGAACAGACCCTGCACGCGGAACGGCCCGATGCGGTGTTCCTGGACGGGGTAGAATATCGCCTTTATCGCGATGAAGTTGGTCATGTATCCGACGGCCGCCCCCGAGACTGGCAGCACCCACCAGGCGTCGACGTAGACGAACAGGGGTACGGAGAAGCAGCCGAGCAGCGTCCCGAATATGAAGCCGCTGTTGACGAGGAACTTCAGTTCCTTGTCTCCGACCTCGAGGAACATCCTGTTGAGCAACCTGGGGTTGCGTTCGAGGTGGTCGATTATCATCATCTTGATGTTCATCAGTTCGTCGATGTTCTCGCCGGTCTTCAGGAAGAGTCGGTTGGCGATGTCGGGCATCTGTAGTTCGATTCGGTCGTAGACGACGTTCTTTATCGCGCTCGGTGCCTCGAGCCAGATGTCCGGGTGCTCTCTCTGGAGGATGTTGTCGACGAGCGCGAACACGTCCTGTTTGCCTCTGCTCACGACGTAGTTCGACACGGACTCGGGGTCTAGTTGCTGGTAGAACTCCTGCTGTGTCGCCACCTTCTCGACGCTGTTGTCGTAGGCGATGCTACCCATCTTGGCGGCGCGCGAGGGCACGATGCCCTGCCAGCCTATCTTGCCCTCCATGACGCCGGGTATCTGCTGTATCTTCCGGGGCAGGAATCCGACTACCTGATCCATGCCGGGGACTTCGACACCCCAGAACTCGACGGGATGGAACATCAGCCGGATGGCCACCCAGTTGGTCATGTAGCCTATGATGCCCGTTATCGGGGGTATGAGGATCAGCCGGGGGTCGAACGGCAGAATGGCGAAAGCTTCGGTGAACCGGTCTGTGGCGGCGGCTACGTACGCAGTCTGCAGCGCGTTCGCCGCGACTTCGAGCGCGGCCAAGGAGGCTGAGTCCATCTCGTCTGTCGCCGGAACGTGAGCCCCACGTCGTCCGGCGTGGTTGTGGTTAACAAAGGCTTCTCCGTATTAACTCGTGCTATCGATAGACGTCTCTGCGCTGTAGGAGCGGTGTTCGGTGTACGACGGCCGGCCTTCGCTGGAGCTACCCCGTCGTCTTCGGTGAGGCGGTCTACGCTACGTTTCCTTCGATGGGTATCTCGGTGGCGTCTTCGTCGTCGTTGGGTTCGATGACGAGTCGGTAGGGCGAGAACCTGCTGGAGAGCACTCTGCGTCCGTCTTCTCCGTCGGCGGCTCCGTTTGCTTCGGGGAGCAGGTCGCTGATGCGGTCGGTTATGCGTCGGGGCAGGACGCGCACTAGCTCGGTGGGTCCGACGGCGGTGTACTCGCCGTCGTCCTCGGTGACTATCTCGTCTTCGACGAGTTCTTCGAGCACCTCTTCGACCTTTCCGGGGTAGAGGCCGGATTCCTCGGCTACTTCGTCGACGTCGCCGCCTTCGAGCGCGCGGAGCGCGACGTAGACGTCGGTGCGCGCCCGGGTGTCGAGTATCTGGGAGCCTACGTCGACGAGGTTGTCGTTGACGGTGTCGAGGGTATCCTCGAACGTCTCTTCGAGGTTGTCTCGGGCTTCTTCGATGTTCTCGCGTGCTTCCTCGGTGACTTCTTCGACGCGTTCTTCGACCTCTTCGATTCGTCCTTCGACCTCCTGCTCTAGCTCTTCTACCTGCTGTGTGACTTCTTCTTCGACTTCTTGGATGCGGCTGTCTGCTTCCTGTTCTGTGGTCTGTTCTTCGTCGTCCGTGTCGGCTGTCTCTTGTTCGGTCATTTGTGCAACACCTATTGTGTTGTTCGCAGTGCAACATAATACTACATTCTATATATAATTTGTTGTTTCCATCGGGTCACGACGACGTCTGACGAGAGCTTAATAAGAGAAAGAACCAACGCCCGAACATGAGAAGAAGGGTCTTACTCGCCGCAGCCGCAACCCTCGCAGCAGGATGCCTCCACGCCAACAGCTACGACCCGGACGAGGTCAGAAACGACGCCCAGGAGTACGACTACCAGGCCCTAAACCAGGGCGACGTCGAACAGGGCTCATCCGTGCACTTCCCCGACGCGCGCGTGAGACAGATAAGCGGCGGCGACGGCAGCGACTACCGAATCGTCATCGACACACGACGAACCGACGAAGGATGGGAGGACGACGTCTTCGGCATATGGAGCGAAGAAGAACTCGACCTAGAGGAAGACGACGAAGTCGAGGTATACGGAGTCTACGAAGGCGAATGGACACACCAGGGAAGCGACAGAACCGTGCCCCAAATAACCATCGTCGACTACGAACAAAGCTGAGACAGCAAGCCCCGGACCGCCATAACCGGGATTAGACGCGCTTTTCAACCCCGTAGACCAAGCCAACCCCATGCTGTCCAGACAACTCGCAGAGTACGTCCACGAACTAAGCCCCGACGACCTTGACGACGAGACGGTCGAGACAACCAAGGACCGGCTCCTCGACTCCATCGCGACGGCGTACGCCGGACGCGACGAAACACCCGTCGACAACCTCCTTTCCTACTGCACAGGTAAGTCCGGCGAACCCGAAGCCGGAGTCCTCGCCGACGACCGCACCGCGAGCGTCGAACACGCCGCGTTCGCCAACGGCGGACTCATCCGGTACCTCGACTGGAACGACACCTACCTGTCGCTCGAACCCGCTCACCCGAGCGACAACTTCGGAGCCGTCCTGCCCGCCGCAGCGGCGCACGACGCGAGCGGAGAAGACATGCTGCTCGCCGCCGCGCTCGCCTACGAGTTACAGTGCCGGCTGTGCGACGCCGCCTCGCTACGGAAGAACGGCTGGGACCACGTCAACTACGGCCTCGTGAGCGCGACGCTCGCCGTCGGCAAGCTAATGGGCCTCACGGAGGACGAACTCGTCCACGCCCAGAACCTCGCCGTCAACCCCCACGCGGCCATGCGCCAGGCGCGCGCCGGAGAGCTAAGCGAGTGGAAGGGCTTCGCGTTCGCCAACGTCGACCGAAACGCCGTCGTCGCGTGCGAGCTAGCCGCCGAGGGACTCCACGGACCGAGCCCGATATTCGAGGGCGAGTTCGGCTTCTACAACCAGCTGACTGGCGAGTTCACGCTCGACGTCGACGGCTTCGGCGGCCGCGACGGAGACTGGAAGATAAACGAGACCTACGTCAAGTACTACCCCGTCGAGTACCACGCCCAGGCCGCCGTCAACATAGTCATGGACGTCGTCGACGAAGTCGACGTCGACGACATAGAACGCATAGAGAACGAGACGTACGAAGCCGCCGTCAGCATCATCAGCAAGGACCCCCAGAAGTGGGACCCCGAGACGAGAGAGACGGCCGACCACAGCATGCCCTACTGCATCGCGCGGGCGTTCATAGACGGCGAGATGACCCTCGACCAGTTCAGCCTCGACAAGGTCCGCGGAGAAGACGTCCGCGAACTCATGGACAGGATCGAGATAACCGAGAACGAGAGCTACACCGAGGCCTACGGCGAAAGCTTCCCGCACCGCATGGTCGTCCACGCCGACGGCGAGACGATAGAGCGAGAGGTCGAGTACCCCAAGGGACATCCCGGCAACCCGCTGTCGAACGAGGAACTCGAAGCCAAGTTCGAGGAGTGCGCCGGCGACCACCTGACCGGGGACGAGATGGACGCCGTCGTCGACTACGTCCGCGACGTCGAGAAACGCGACGCCGCCGAACTCTTCGAGATAGCCTGAACGAGCGCGAAGACAGGGCTCTGCTCTAGCGCTCGCCGACGGAGACGTACTCCCGGCCTAGCTCGCCCACGAACTCCACACGCGGCCGCATTATACGGTTGTCCTCGAGCTGTTCGTCGACGTGAGCGCTCCAGCCCGCGACGCGCGAGCACGCGAACAAAGCCGTGTAGAACGCCGGCGGCACCCCGAGGATGCGGTACAGTGTGCCGCTGTACAGGTCGGTGTTCGGGTATATGCCCTTGTCGCCCAGGCGGGCCTCGACCTCGTCGCGCAACGCCTCGGCGGTCTCGTACCACGTCCGGGCTTCGCCGTCCGCGAGAGCGTCGATGTGCCGGCTGAAGTGCTTGCACCTCGGGTCCGCGACGCTGTACACCCGGTGGCCGAAACCCGGGATGCGCTCGCCCGCGTCCATCTTCCCGTCCACCCAGCTCTCGACGGCGTCCGGCGAACCCACGTCGTCGAGCATCTCCACTACCGTCTCCGTCGCTCCGCCGTGCAGCGGTCCCTGGAGCGTGCCGACCGCCGACGTCAACGAAGAGTAGACGCTCGCCAGCGTCGAAGCCGTCACCACGGCCGAGAACGTCGACGCGTTCATGCCGTGCTCGGCGTAGAGCACCAGGGTGTCGTCCATCGCCCGCGTCTCCTCCTCGGACGGACGCTCTCCGTGGAGCATGTAGAGGAAGTTCTCGGCGTGCCCGAGGTCGACGTCCGGCTCCACCGCTCGCTCGTTGCGACGCCCCCGGTGCTGACGCGCGAGCACCGTCGGCATCTTCGCCGCGACACCCAGCGACTTCTCCCAGACGGCGTCGCCTTCGAGCTCGTCGGGGTCGTCGTCCGCGGCCGCGAGCATCGAAACCGCCGTCCGCATCACGTGCATCGGGCCGGCGTCCACCATTCCGTCGACGGCTTCGGCGACGGCGTCGGGTAGCTCGCGCCTACGCGCCATCGCGTCCTCGACCTCACGTAGCTCGGATTCCGACGGAAGCTCGTCGTGGAACAGCAGGTAGAGGAGCTCCTCGTAAGAAGCCTCGCCGACGAGGTCGTCGAGGTCGTATCCCGCGTACCATATCTTTCCTTCGTCGCCGTCGACCCAGCAGATCCGCGACTCGTCGACGACGACGCCGTCAAGTCCCTTGTGCATAGTACGAGGAGACGCGAGCTATTATTCAATATTTTCATGTGGGACTCCGGCGGTCCCGTCCACCACCACGTATATCTCGGCCGGATACGACGACGTAACCATGCAGGACAAACGAGAGCGAGCCTCTATCCTGCTCACCGCCGCAGTCGCAGCCCTCTCGATACTCACCGGCGTGGTCACACTGTCGTACCAGCCTCACGTGACCCCCGTCGCGGCCTACGTCCCCGACGTCGTGCGCACGACGGTGTCGCTCACGGGCGCTTTCACCGGCTTCGCGATGCTCCTGAGCGCGTACGGTCTCAAGAGACGCCTCCGGTTCGCGTGGTACAGCTCGCTCGTCCTCCTTCCCGTCACCGGCCTCCAGGGCGTGGCCCAGTCGAACGTCGTCTCAGTCCCGCTCGTGGCGCTTTCGCTGGCCGCCGTACCGACGCTTCTCGCGAGCCACCGCTCACCGCCTGGTCGGCTGGTTCGAGGAGATGGGGCTCGTCGACAGACACGACGGACTTCAACCGACACCGAAGGCCACGCTGGTTCTAGACGAACTCGACGGATTCGAACGCCGACTCGACCTGCTCGAGAGACTCGACGAAGCCGCCGTAGACCTGCCGCTCGACGCGCTAGGTCTCGAAGCCTTCGAGGACTGCGAGGTACACCGGGCGACCGAAGCCAGCCCGATGGCGCCGATGCTCCGTCTCGCCGAGCTAACCATGGACGCCGGACGCGCCCGTGTTCTCAGCGGCGCCGTCGAGCCACACAGCTACGATGTCGCGCTCGGCCGCGCTCGCGAGGGCGAGCTAGCAGTCGACCTAGTTCTCTCGTCAGCGGCAGCCGACGAGGTCCGATATTCCGACTGGTACGCCGAAAACCTCGCCGACGACCTCAAGCTCGACGAACTCGACGTCAGGGTGGCGAAATCCGAACTCCCGAACATGGGGGTTCTAGACGACGTCGTCTGCATCGGCAGGGACGAGAGCCAGGTTAGCTGCGTCGTCACGGTCGCCGACGAACGGGTCCGCGACTGGGCGGTCTCCGTCTTCTCAGACTACTTCGA
Source organism: Halobacteriales archaeon (assembly GCA_046545855.1). GTDB lineage: Archaea > Halobacteriota > Halobacteria > Halobacteriales > Halorutilaceae > JAQZDA01. Next base: position 8,050 of record JBKGYY010000035.1, read on the forward strand.
AGACGCCGTGCCGGCTACCGACTACTTCGACGACCTCTAGCTCCCAACGCGAGCACGGCGAGAGCGAGAGCGGCGAGCGGAGCCGTGAAGCCCGGCAGAGGCCCGCTCTCAGCCTCGTCTAGCTCTGTCTCGAGCGACTCTATCTCGTCCCTGAGCCCCTCGTTGGTCGAGTTCAGGCTCTCGCTCCTGTTCTCCATGCTCTCGACGTCGTCCCGGATGGCCTCTAGCTCCGCTCGACGTCTCTCGAGGACGACGCGGTACTCTCTCGCGTTTTCGGGCGGCCGGCTCAACGTGACGCTCACGTTCTCGGTGTCGCCGTCAACGTCGGCCGCCGTGACCCGGAACACCGCGCTGCCGAGAGGCGGCTGGAGGTCGAACCTGCGTTCGTGGGACGTCTCGTTGAGGCCCTCGGAGACCGTGTAGTCGTCGAACTCGACCTCGAGGTAGTTGAGCTCGGACGTCGAGTTCAAGGAGACGTTCGCGGTCGCCTCGGTTCCGACTTCGACCGAGTCGCCGTCCGAGACCTCATCGCCGTCGACGTCTACCGACACGTCCACCTCGGCGGCCGCCGGCGAAGTCGCGAACAACGCGAGCGCCAGCACGAACGCGACGGCCGTGAAACAGTACTTGTGCTTCATACCCCCTATAAGTATACGTTGGCTATAAGCCTGGCTGCGGGTCGAGCCGCCGAACCGTTACGTCAGTGCCCCTGGAACCTCGGGGCGGTGAGCGGTATGACGACGACCGGGACCGAGACGGTGTTTATGACTTTCTCGGCCGTCGTCGGCTCGGCGTCGTCGCGAACCCTTGTGTGACCCATCACGAGCAGGTCGTGGTCCTCCGCCTCGGAGGCTATCTCGTCGGCGACGGCGTCGTCTTCGACGGCTTCCCGCCGGAGCTCCTCGGTGACGTTCACGCCGGCTTCCCGGAGTACGTCGGCGAACTCCTCGAACGCTCGCTCGTGTTCCACGCGCTGTTCGTCGCTCTCGCCTTCGACGGTCAGCGACAGCAGGCGGACGTCTCCGTCTAGCTCGCCAAGGAGGCCGCCGCCGTGTTCACCTAACCTGTCGTCGTCGAGCAGGTAGAAGCTGACGGCGAACAACACGTCGTCGTAGTCGGTCATCGGCGTGCGTATGCTCGCGGGGTTTTTATCTCCTTCGTGCCTACGGCGTCCGTGAAGCTCCGCGATCTAGAGATAGCGCTCGAGCGTCTGGAGGGCTTCGACGAGCCGCGCGTCGACCTCGAGCAGTACGAGACGCCGGCGGCGCTCGCCGCTCGAGTCGTCCACCACGCCGACCTCCAGGGCGAGCTAGACCGGGTCGTAGACCTCGGCTGCGGTCCAGGTGTGTTCTCGGTGGCGGCGGCGCTCCGCGGCGCACGAGTCTTAGCCGTCGACGTCGACCCCGACGCGCTCGACGTGATGCGCTCGAACCTCGCTATGACGGATGTGGAGGACGCCGTCGAAGTCGTCCGGGCCGACGTCCGGCGTTCACCCCTACTTCCGATGGAAGACGCCACCGTGCTCATGAACCCTCCGTTCGGAGCCCAGGACCGCGGCGCCGACCGAGCTTTCCTCGACGTAGCCGCCGACGTCGCCGACGTGGCTTACTCGGTCCACAACGAAGGCAGCCAGGACTTCCTGGAGACGTACGTAGACGGACGGGTGACTCGGTCTTTCTCGGCGGAGATAGAGATACCCAGGACTTACGACTTCCACGTCGACGACGTCAGGAAGCAGAACGTCGAGGTGGTGAGGCTCGAGTTCGACTGAGCACCCACGTCGTCCGAGACGGTCAGTCGACCTGGCCCAGCACGGCTCTGTCGTCGCCGCGGCTGACCCTAACTTCGTCGTCTACGACCTGGAACTCGAAGCCGTGGGACGACGTCCGGCGTTCGTCGAGCACGACCGCGTGCCGGACGTCTCCGTCGTCCAACACCGCTGTGTTGACGTCACCCCGTGACTCCAGTTCGACGTCCCATCCGTCGATAGACGTACCGGTGTCCGCGGGACCCGAGTCGTAGGACGTAGACTGGTTCGACGTCGCCTCCTCGAGAACGACGCTGTAGGTGGACTCCGAGGTGGCTGTGGTCATCCCGGTTCGCTCGACGTCTATCTCTCGCGTCCACCCGACGTCGCCGACGCGTACGACTCCTCCTCCGTCCCTGAGGTCGGAGTCCGACATCGCCGTCATGTGGAGGCTCCGGCTTTCGCTCTCGACGAGCACTCCTTCGAAAGAGACGTTTTCCGTCAACATCTCGTCGAACGGCGGCGCTAGATCTACCTCGGCTTCGTCGTCGTAGAACACCGTGTAGTCACCCACTTCGACGCCGTCGGGCTGGTCGACGAACCCCAGAGCCGAGAACATCGCCATGAACCAGACGCCACCTATCAAGAAGACGAGTATCGGCACGGTGAGGTAGGTGGAGGCCACGAGACGGCGGAGGCTGAGGTCGCTGAGCGACAGGACGGGGCCGCGCTGGAGGTGCGTCGCCGTCGACGTCAGACCGAGCGACAGCAGAACCACGACGCCGACGCCTATGCCGCGGTAGAGAACGAACTCCGTGCCGTCGGACACCGAGAGTATCCAGAGGCCGTTGAGGAGGCCGAACGCTAGCACCGCGAACGCGACGCGAGCCCTGTCTATCGGGTACCTGTACCGTCTGGCGTAGATGACCGCGAGGCCGAATCCAAGCAGGAAGCCGAGCGCGTGTGCTTCGAGCGCGACGTTAGCCCACGACGGTCTGACTATCTCCTCTGTCGCGGTCTGTATCGAAACCGGGTTGAGCGCCGCCGTCAGCAACGAGCTAGCTATCGACGTCAGTATCAGCGCGAGGACTCCGACGACGGGGTAGAAGACGACCACGAAGCCGAAGAACGCGAAGACCGCGCCCGAGAAACCCAGGCCTGGAGCCCAGGAGAACGCCGCTGGGACGAGACCGAGAGCGTACCACAGCAGGGGGATGCCGACGAACGCACGTAGAACGGGATGACGTCCGCCCTTGTGGCCTATCACGTACTCCGCGACGGGGGCGAAGAACAACACCGCCGTGAGGTTACCTCCGAGGTGCGAGGAGTCGACGTGGGCTACCGCGGACGTCAGGACTCCGAGGGGGTAGTCGTAGCTTATCGACATGAAAGGGAGGTAGAGCGGGTCGTCGGGATGGCTCCATCCGCGCTGGACGACGGCGAAGAACCCCGCGTTGACGGCTACGACCACTAGAGTACCTATCGGGAGGCCGTAGAGTAGCCGCTCGCGCGAGACCCGCCAGAGCCTCCGGGGGTAGCCGGAGCGCAACAGCGCCGCGGCACCGGCGACGAGCGCTAGGCCGAGGAACAGCCTCGACGCCGTCTCGAGCGGTGCTTCGGCGAGCGCCTCGACGGCTTCTTCTACGTCTGGGGCTTCCACTGGACGTGGTTCTCCCGGGCGGGACATATACCCAACGACTTACCGCAAGCCTCAAACGCCGCCTGTGCGTATCGGGACGCGATGGACGTCAAGATCCTCTCGAAGACCGAAGACGAAGCCGAAGTCGAGGTGGGGGGCGAGGACCACACGCTGATGAACCTGTTGAAGGACTTCTTGCTCGGTCTGGACGACGTCGAGGCGGCTAGCTACGACGTCAACCCCGAGCAGAGCGGCAGCAAGACCGACCCCGTGCTCTACGTCAAGACGTCGGGAGCCGACCCGCTCGACGCCGTCGAGGAAGCCACCGAGAGGCTCGAGCAAGAGGTCCGGGAGTTCGAGGACGAAGCCGCCGAAGCGCTCGGGTAGACCGCCTGCCAGGACGCAGGCGCAGCCAGCGCACCACGTTTCACTACCTCCATATCTCCTCGGCCACCATCGGCAGCCTGTCGACGACGTCGGACGCCAGCAGACCGAAACCCAGGTCGTCGCGCGTCAGGTCGCCGGCGGCGCCGTTCACGTAGGCGGCTACGCAGGCGGCCTCGAAGCCGTCGACCTGTGACAGCATCCGGCCGCATACGCCCGCGAGGACGTCGCCGGTGCCGCCGACCGTCATTCCTTCGTTCCCGGTGTCCGAAAGCCGTGTCTCCCGTCCGTCGCTGACGACGTCGACGACGCCCTTGAGGAGCACGGTTACGTCGTGCTCGCGGGCGGCGGCTTCCGCGGCCTCTACGCGCGACTCCAGGCCGTCGCCCGCGTCCCGTCCGAGGTGGCGTGACAGCTCTCCGGCGTGCGGCGTCGCGACGACTTCGTCGGGGTCCGTGTCGACCTCGGGCAGCGCGGCCTGGGCCTCGGCGTCGACTACGCACCGGTCGACCGCGTCCACGACGGCTCCGGCGGCGTCTACCGAGCCGGCGTCGTCGCCGATACCCGGGCCGACGACGGCTACGTCGGCGTCCAGGGCGGCGTCGAGCGCGGCATCGGCGGTGTCGGGCGACAGCCTGTCTCCTTCGAGAGCCGTCACCAGGAGGTCCTCACGCTGTCTCGCGACGCCGGCGGCCTCCGTCGGCGCGACGACGCGAGCGAGGTCGCCGCCCGCGCGGAGAGACGCGAGAGCCGATAGCGTCGGCGCGCCGGTGTACGGCCCGCCTCCGACGACGGCGACGTATCCGTTGTCTCCCTTGTGGCTGTCGGGCGCGCGCTCGACGGCTG
>JBKGYY010000036.1:0-12548 GCA_046545855.1 Halobacteriales archaeon
GTATCGCGGTCATCAGGCTCTGCTGGTTCCTGATGTCCAGGGTGTTCATCTCGTCGATGAACAGCACGCCGCGGTGCGCCTCGTGTATCGCGCCGGCTTCGACGCGGTCGTGGCTCGGCGTGCCGAGGCCGCCGCTCTGGAACGGGTCGTGGCGGACGTCACCGAGCAGCGCGCCGGCGTGGGCTCCCGTGGCGTCGCGGAACGGCGCCTTCTCCTCCTCGCCGTTGTCGACGAGCAGGTTGGGCACCATCGTGCTCGAGTCGTTCTGGAGGTAGCGGAACGCGATGAATATCAACGCCGACGCGATTATCCCCAGCAGGAACTGGCGGACGACGAAGGCGTATATGATTATCGCGACTATGATGACGCCCATCAGGATGGTTCGCATCTGGTCGCGCTTCCGGGCTTCTTCCTTGTGGGCGTCGACTATCTCGCGTCCCTTGCCCGCGGGTACCGTGCGTACCTTCGGCTGGTTGCCGTCGTCGGGGTTGTGGTAGACGAGGGTGTCTTCCAGCTTCTCTCGCGGCAGCATCTCCGCCATCGCCTTCGCGAGCATCGACTTGCCCGTGCCGGGCGAGCCGATCATCATGACGTGGCGTTTCTGTCGAGCGGCCTTGCGGACGATGTCGACGGCGTGCTCCTGACCGATAACCTGGTCGATGAGGCTACCGGGTACGTCTATCTCCTCCGTCGTCTCGATGTCGAGGCCTCCGAGCAGGTCGTCTTCGACGTCGTCACGGAGTCCCTCGGACACCTCGTCTTCGGAGCCGACCTCTTTTATCTCGTCTATATCGTCTTGGGCGACGTCTACGTCGGCCTCTGGTTCGCGCTCGTCGGAGCCGTCAGCCGATCCGCTATCGGCTCGGTGCTCCGGGCCGTCGCCCTCCGGTATCCTGTCTATCTCCAGGTCGCGGTCCTCGTGGTCCGCGGGCTCGTCGTCCGCTTCGTCTCGGTCGTCGGGGGCGTCTGTTTCGTCGTTCATCCCTTCGGTAGAAACTCCTTCTCGTTGTGCGAAATAGGCCGGGATTACTGATATACTTTCTGTCACGGCGAGCGGTCCGCGTGGCCGGACTACGGCAGTCGAGTCGTAGGCCGCCCTCGGGCGGGTATCCCGTCCTTCGCACTCCGGCCGCGTCGCGACTGGAGGCGCAGGCAGGGCAAAGGCTTAGAGGCGGCGTCGACAAACCCCGGCTATGCGTGGCTTCTACGTCGGCAGGTTCCAGCCGTTCCACGAGGGACACATGTGGGCGGTCGAACGAATAGTCGAGGACGTCGACGAGGTGGTCGTCGCCGTCGGCAGCGCGCAGGACAGCCACACGAAGGAGAACCCGTTCACCGCGGGCGAGCGCATCAGCATGATAACCAAGTCTATCGAAGGCGTCGACGCGACGTTCTACGTCATCCCCGTCGAGGACGTCAACCGGAACTCGCTGTGGACGGCGCAGATAAGGTCGATATGTCCGCCGTTCGAGGTCGTCTACTCGAACAACCCGCTCGTCGCCAGGCTGTTCGAGGAGGAGGGCGTCGAGGTGCGCCGGAACCACCTGTTCGAGCGCGAGAGGTACTCGGGCACGCGCATCCGGGAGAAGATGCTCGAAGGCGGCGACTGGCGTTCTCTCGTGCCCGACGCCGTCGAACAGGTCGTCGACGAGGTCGACGGAGTCGAACGACTCCGCGAGGTAGTCGGCGACGACTGAGCGCCTGCCGGAACCTGGACCCTGGGTCTCGATCTCTTCAGATGTAGTCTAGGTACCAGAGTATCAGGAGTATGACGAGGAGGCCGCCGATGACGCTGTTGGTCGCGAGGTTGACGACCTGGCCGAAAACGTCGACTAGCTCGCCCGCTATGTTGATAGCGATCCACACGACTATCAGGATCAAGACGAGTCTGACGAGCGTCTTGTCGCTCATTCCCATGGTTCCACCTGCGTCGCACGCGTCATAGGTCTGCCGCTACCTCTCTAGCGCGAGCAGCCGGCGTTTTACCTCGGTGGGCCCGGCGTAGGTGCCGACGTCTCCGCCGGCTTCGTAGCCCTCGGGCACGACGCGGTGGCAGGGCAGGACTATCGGCACGGGGTTGGAGTCCAGCGCCCCGCGGACGTCGTCGACTTCGTCTTCTGCGCCGAGAGAACGAGCGTACTCCGCGTAGCTCGTCGTCTCGCCGCGCGGTATGCGGCGCGTCGACTCGAGAGCGCGGCGTTCGACGCCGGCGACCGTGAGCGCGTAGCCGACGTCCGGGGTGGGGCCGCCCGAGAGGTAGTCGAAGACGGCGTCGAGCGAGTCGACGTCTCCTTCGGTCGCTGTCTCTCCGTCTGGTTCCGTAGTGAACGAGACGCTGACGACGCGGCCCGACGCGAGCCCGACCTGTACGTAGGTCTCGAGGTAGTCGCTGTACCGGTGTGCGACGCCGGACTCCATCTACCCGAGGAGGTCGAGTTCCTCGAGCTGGTCGACTATCTTGTCGACGGCTTCGTCTGCGTCCTCGGGTCGTTCGCCGCCCGTGACGACTAGCTTGCCGCTGCCGAACAGCAGGACGACGACCTGGGGGTCGTCGAGACGGTAGACGAGGCCGGGGAACTGCTCGGGCTCGTACTCTATGTTCTCGAGCCCGAGGCCGATGGCGATGGCGTTGAGGTTGAGGTCGTGGCCGAGGTCGGCGCTCGCCACGATGTTCTGGACCTTGATGTCGGGGTCGTCGTCGACCTCTATGTCGAGGTCGCGGAGCTTCCCGAAGACTATCTTGAGGCCTTTGTCGACGTCCTCGGGGCTCTTGGCGCCCGTGCAGACTATCTTGCCGGAGCGGAAGATCAACGCCGCGGTCTTGGGCTCCTGCGTCCGGTAGACGAGCCCGGGGAACTGCTCGGGGTCGTAGTCGGCGCCCTCCATGTCGAGGGTGACTTTCTCGAGGTCGAGTTCCTGTCCTATGGCCGTCGAGGCGACGACGTTCTCTATCTCTATCGTGTCCTTGGGGTCGCGCTCGCTCATGTTCGTTTATAACTGTATATATAAGCGTATATAAACCTTCATTAAAAAGCCGAACCTAACTCCGTCGGTGCATCTCGCCGAACTCAAGGGCCCCGACTACGAGCTCGCGGTAGCCGAGCTAGACGCCACCTCCGCGCTCAAGGAGGTAGACGACAGCGTCGCACTCGTCGAACGACCGCGCGTCAAACACCGTCTCGCGCTCACACACAGGCTCTCACGCTACCTCGGCCGCGCGCAACCGACGGAGGACGCCGCCGTCGAACTCGTCCGCGACGTCGGGCCGAAGCCCGAAGGCAGCTTCCGAGTGAGAGCGCGCGCGACCCGCGACGTAGACGTCGACACACAGGACGTCGAACGCCGCGCCGGCGCCGCCGTAGCCGAGAAGTCTGACGCGGAAGTCGACCTCGTGGAAGCAGACGTCGAACTCCGGTTAGTCTACACCGAGAGCACCTGCTACCTCGGATGGCTCGAGACCGAGACAGAGGGCTATTCGGACAGGCAGCCGACCGACAAGCCGTTCTTCAAGCCCGGAGCGATGTCCCCGGAGCTCTCGCGCGCTCTCACCAACATCGCGGGAGCCTACGACGGCGCACGCCTCCTAGACCCGACGTGCGGCGCTGGCGGAAGCCTCGTCGAAGCCGCGCTCGCCGGCGCGCGCGTCGTAGGAGTCGACAGCAGGAGGGAGATGGCCGAGGGAAGCCGCGCGAACCTCGCGGAGTACGTCGAAGACGCCGAAACGGACGTCGCCGTGGGAGACGCCGCCGCTCTTCCGTTCTCCGACGACTCGTTCGACTGCGTCGTCACCGACCTGCCGTACGGCAGGCAGTCACCCGTCGACGCAGACTCCATCGCCGGCCTGCAAGCCGCCGTCCTCCGGGAAGCCCGCCGGGTGTCACGCGGCCGCGTGGTAGCCGTGGCCGACGCCGACCTCCGGCGACCGGGGGAGGACGTCGGCCTCGACGTAGAGCTACACCACGTCCATAGGGTCCACCGGTCTCTCGACAGACACGTCCACGTCTTCGTCGAACTGTAGAGCCGCGCTCGCTAGAACCGTTCGAGCCAGTCGAAAGCCCGGTCGCCGTCGACCCGGACGTAGGCCTCGACCTCCCGGGCTCCGGAGTCGACTACGAACTCCGCGTGGCCTCCGTCGTCGTGCACCAGCCGGACGACGTAGTCGTGCTCCCTGCCTTCGACGTCGACGTCGTAGTCCTCCTCGAGCTCGCGTCTAACCCGGAACATCCAGTTCTGTGTCTCCCTGCGCGGGACGCCGGCGAACTCGCGCTCGCTGGCGCGTTCGACGAACTCCTCGGCGTCGTCGACGAGCGACATCTAAATCTCCTCTACTACGTCGTCTCCGTCGGCGCGCTCGGCGTAGTAGCACACGCGGTCGCCTTCGACGACGCCCATCCCGAGCTTGAACGACGTCACCCAGCCCTCCCGCTCGGCGCGGACGGAGTGAACGACCTCGCCGAAGGCGTCGGTTATCTCGCAGACCGCTTCGCCCTCCGCCACGGGTTCTCCGGGCTCGACGCACCTGTGCATCAGCCCGGACACCGGCGACTCGATGCTCGTCCTCCTCACCGGGAAGCCGCGGTCGAGGTCGGGGACGCCGGCTATCTCCTCGGGTTCGTCGTCGAGCATACCGAGCGCGCGCATCACGTTCCTGCAGCCGCGGACGGCGCCTTCGACGACGTCCCGTTCGACGATGTAGTCGGAGCCGAGTTCGGCGGTGAAAGCCGGAGTCCTAGCTGCGTTGACCGTCGCGCCCGAAAGCGAGCGATGGAGACCCTCGGCGAGAGAGCGCTCGAGCGACGAACCGAGCACGGGCGTGAAACCGAAGGCCTCCGCCAGCCGCCGACTCTCTTCGGCCACCTCTCGCGCGCTTCTCACGCCGTCGTCGGCGTCGTCTTGAACGACGCGGTCGAGTATAGAGAACGGCACGCTGCCGACGTTAGAGCAGTGGAGGTCGACGAGGGCGTCCGCGGTGTCCTCGACGAGCTCGAAGACCGCGGCGTTGACGCGCTCCTGGGTCGTCGTCCAGCCTACGCCGCCGCGGAAGTCAGGGAACAGACGGTTGGGGTCGCGGGAGTCGTAGTGCGACTCCCTGCCCGCGCTCCTGAGTCCGCTGGGGTTGAGGGTCACGACGCCCACGACGGTTCCCTCGACGCGCGACGCGATCTCCTCCGTAACCACCCTGTGTACCACGGGGATGCCGGCGACCTCGTTGCCGTGGAGGTTCGCGGTCAGCCAGAGCGTAGGGCCTTCGCCGCCGGAGGCGATCATAACGGGCGCGCGTTCGACTCCTCCGGTGGGGAAAGACAGCAGGTCGACGTATCCCGTGGAGACCTCTCGATCCACTGCCTCCGCGGATCCAACCTTCATCGACCGCGTCTATATCCTGCGGGTTTCACGGCTCCCGCACTGCGGGCAGTCCTGGAAGTCCTGGTTGGGGTCGGCCTGGAACTCGTGGCCGCAGGTCTCGCACTCGAAGAACACCTTGCCCTGATCGACTCTCCTCATACGGGAGCGTTCAACCTACAGACCCAAAAGGCTACCGCCGGCCGAAGCATCGTCCACGCCTCGACCTAGCTACGTGCTTCGACCCATGTCGCGGTCGGTCAGCCTCCTGAGTTCGTCGGGCCGACCGAGAGCGTGGACGACGTCACCCGGCTTCAGGACGCGGTCGTAGGTAGGCAGCGCGTGCAAGCCGTCGTCTGAGTCGACGGCGACCACGGTGACGCCGAGCGCGGACACCGGGACGCCGGCGAGCGCGACGGCCAGGACCATCACGCCGAGCGCAGGCAGCGTGACGTCGGTGAAGTACTTGAAGACGAACGCGAGAGCCCAGGCGACGACGCCCGGCAAGAGCCCAGTGACCACGCCGAGGTAGACCCCTAGGAACAGCTGTTCCGCGAGACTCATTCCCGTCTAACGGCGGAGCGACGTATGCAAGAATTTGTGGCCGACTCTTCCGCTCCGCTGCCGTCAGCCGTCGACTATCCTGGAGCCACCCGGCGGTAGAAAAAGCCGTATGTCTTCGACGTCGGTGACGCGCCGCACGACGTCGCCGTGCTCCTCCCTGAAACGCCGGTATAGCCGCTGTGCGACGTCCTCGGGCGCGTACCTCCCGGGTTCGAGCGCGTATCTGGTGGAGGTCTGACGCTCTATCGCCTCCGTCGGGCCGGCGACGACTCCGGCCTGTCCGTCGAGCCTCAGGCCGACGGAGACGTCGAGCGCCACGGTGTAGTAGTCGCGTTCGCCGCGGACGACGACGGAGCCTTTCTCGACGTACTCGCCGCTCTCCGGCGTCTTCGACACCTGGTCGGGCGATGCGGCGTAGACGTCGGCGGCGCCGTGGCCCGCCTTCCAGACCGACGAGTACGACGCTGCGAACGTCGCCGCCTGCTCGACCGTCGACGCCGGGAACTCGACGTCCTCCGACGTCTCCGAGGGCAGCGACGCCTTGACGAGCGTGATGGGTCCGCCGTGAGCCTGCGTGTGGAGGAACAGGTCGTCGGGCTCCATGTACTTAGAGTAGAGCTCCTCGTTCTGGTCGGCGTTCCTGCCGCCTATCACGAGGAAGCCGTCCGTCGTCCAGAACCACCTGAACCGGTGGTACCAGGCGTCGTCACGCGGTCTAACCGCCGTGTCGCTCCCTCCCTTTTCTTCCATGCCTCCAGCGTCCCGCGACTCCAGTCGCTCTATCTCCCTCCGTGTGTCCTCGAGAGCCTCGACGGCGCCCTCCCGGCTTTCCGCGACGTCCTTCGCCTCCTCGTACAGCCGGCTGGCGTTCGACTCGACGCCGTCGTCGACGTCGAGCGCTACCTCGCGGCCGCCGTCGACGTCTAGCTCGACCACGACGTCGCCGTCACGCAGTCCCGAGTACAGTTCCGCCGAAGCGACGCCTCTCTCCCCCGCGGAACTCAGGCGCTCGTCTATCTCCTCGCGGTCGTAGCCGGCGTCCCGTGCCTCCCGGACGACTTCGAGAAGCTCCTCGACCTCGCCGTATCGCTCGTACAGCCTCTCGGCGGCCTCGCGTATCTCGTGCTCCTCCCGGCGTTTGTCCTCAATCGCTCTCTCCTGGTGGCTCGCAACCCTCCTGAGTTCGTCGAGACGTGACTCGTCTCCGTCGTCCTCGGTCTCTTGCAGACGTTCGAAGTAGCTGTCGAGCGCCTCGTTGTACCGCGGGTACTCAGTCGACTCCATATCGCGGTGGACTTCCAGCGACGTCGGCGTTACGTCGACGGCTCGGTCACCGTCGAAGACGACGGCGGACTCGACGTCCGGGTCGAGGGCTTCGTCCAGGAGCGACGTCAGAGCTTCGTAGGCTGCGTCGACGTCGGCGTCGTCGAGCCGTTCGACGTCGGTCTCCCTCTCGACGTCGGCCCTGAGACACACTTCCTCGGCGTACGTGCCACCTAGGTTGAGTTCGACTGCGAGCGTCCGTACGACGTCGGCGTCGCTCTCCCGCAACACGTCCTCGAACCCCGCTCGACCGAGCTCCCGTGGGTCGAGGCGTTCTTCGGGGTAGACGTAGGCCTCGCCGGGCGCGACCGTTCTGCTCCTAAGACGGAGGGTTCGCAGCGACCTCAGCACGACTCCTTCGTCGTCGACGAGCGCGAGGTTGCCGTCTCCGAACAGTTCGACTACGACCGAGAACGACCCGTCGCCGCGCTCGCCCTCGAACGTGACGACGCGGTCGAAGCCACGCTGGCTGACGTCGACTAGCTCGCCGCCCGAGAGCTTGTTCCGGAGGAGCTTCGCTAGCTCCGGCGGACGCTGAGGGGCGTCGTCGGGCTCCTCCACCTCGTGAAGCCGCTTGCGTTCGCCGGCCTCGACGACGACGTCGAACCTGCCTTGGCTCCAGTCACGCATCTTGAAACGCAGGAGGTCGTCGGTGTACTGGTAGAACTTGTCGAACACCGAGCCCTCTCGCTCCGACAGCTCCGCGACGACGGCGGCGACGTCGAGGCTCGCTATCTCCTGCTTGGGCTCCATCAACCGATGACCTCTACGCCTTCGTCACCGCCCACGTGTAGCTCGTCGACCAGGTCGACGAACAAGCCGTGTTCGACTACGCCGGTGACGCCGGATAGGTCGCGCGCGAGTTCGCCGGCGTCGACGGCGTCGAAGCCCGCGTCGAACACGGGGTTGCCGTGGTCGGATACCACCCAGCCGTCCTTGCCGCTGCCTCGCCTGGGACGTAGCTCTCCGCCGAGAGCCTCCACCTCGGCTCTGACGTGCGGCACGGCGTCGTACAGCACCTCCACCGGCACGCTCCGTATCTCGCCGCGGCGTTTCGAGTCGTCGACAGCGATTACCACGCGGTCGGCGGATGCCGCGACGAGCTTCTCCCGGGTGTGCGCGGCGCCACCGCCCTTTACGACGACGAGGTCGTCTCGGTAGACGTCGGCTCCGTCGACCACCACGTCGGGAAACGCGACGTCGAGCGACGTCAGCGGCAGGCCACGTTCGAGGGCTTTCTCGCGCGCCGCCCACGACGTCGGGATGCCGACCACGTCGAGGCCGCCGTCGACCTTCCTCGCTATCTCGTCTATGGCGTACGCAGCCGTTGAACCCGTCCCGAGCCCGACGACGTCGCCGTCCTCGACACACGAGGCCGCCGAGACACCCGCGCGTCGTTTGGCGTCCTCGGAGCCAGCCTGGTTCTTCATGAGCGTTGTTCACCTCGAAACCCGTTGTAGCTTTCCCTCGAACCCCGTCAGTCGTCGACGGCGTCGAACACCTCGTCCTCCGAGGGGAACTCGCCCGCGCGGACGTCTTCGACGTAGGCTTCGCAGGCGTCGGCTACCGTGGAACGCAGGTCGGCGTACCTGCGTGCGAAGCTCGGCGCTCTCTCCGTTAGACCGAGCAAGTCCTCGGTCACGAGCACCTGGCCGTCGACGTGACGGCCGGCGCCGATACCTATCGTCGGCGCCGACACCTCCTCCGTCACCCTCCGGCCCACGTCCTCGGGCACCGACTCGAGCACGAGCGAGAACACGCCGGCGTCGTCGAGCCTCCGGGCCGTGTCGAGCAACGCGTCGGCGTCTTCGCGTCCGCGGACGCCGTAGCCACGTCGGTTGACGTGCTGGGGCGTCAGCCCCGTGTGCCCCATGACGGGCACGCCTAGCTCGGTTAGACGCGCCGCGAGGTCGACGGTCACCTCGCCTCCCACGGGTGTTTCGAGCTTGACGGCGTTGGCGCCTCGTTCGAGGTACCGGGACGCGTTGTCGAACGATCGTTCGACGGAGCCGCCGTACGAGCCGAACGGCATGTCTCCGACGACCATCGCTCGGTCGGCGCCGCGTGCGACGGCGCCGGACGCCGAAAGCGACTCCTCAAGGCCGACGGGCAACGTGCTGTCGTGTCCGAGCCGGACGTTTCCCATGCTGTCTCCGACGAGGAGGACGTCGACTCCGGCGCCGTCGGCTATCTCGGCGACGAGGGCGTCGTACGCGGTGAGAACGGTGACGCGCTCGCCCTCGTCCTTCTTTCGACGTAGCTCCTCTTCGTTGACGGTCATCGAGGTATCTCAGGCGGCCGACGGCCAAAAAGCCACTGTATGGCCTGGACGAGCGCGTGCTGGCGGTAGTCGTCGTCGGATCGGAAGAGCGCGTGGCCGGCCGACGTCGCTGCGATAGGCCACGTTTAAGAAGGAAGTCCGCTAACCTACGCCCATGATAGAGGTGCGTGCGCCGGCCACGAGCGCCAACCTCGGCAGCGGCTTCGACGTCTTCGGAATCGCGCTCAACAAGCCCGCGGACATCGTCCGTGTCGAGCGCGCCGACGAGACCTCGATAGACGTCCGCGGAGCCGGCGCGGCCTACATACCCGAGGACCCCCGGAAGAACACGGCGGGCAAGGTCGCCGAGCGCCTCGGCGTGACGGCGTACATCGAGATAGACAAGGGAGTCCGTCCGAGCAGCGGCCTGGGTTCGAGCGCCGCCTCCGCCGCCGGAGTCGCCGTCGCGCTCGACGAACTCTACGACCTCGGTCTCACGGAGGAGGAACAGGTCGAAGCGGCGGCGCAGGGCGAGAAGGTAGTGAGCGGCGACGCCCACGAGGACAACGTCGCACCCTGTATCTACGGCGGCTTCACCGTCTCCGGAGACCCGACGCTGTCGCTGCCTGCGGAGTTCCACTGCGTCGTAGCCCTCCCCGACATCGTGGTGTCGACGCGCGACTCCCGTGACGCGCTCCCGGACTCCGTCTCTCTGTCGGACCGCGCGACGACGGTGTCGGACGCCAGCCGCGTCGTCGCCGGAGTCCTCGAGGACGACATCGAACTCGTGGGAAGCGGCATGAGGGACGACGTAGTAGAGCGCGCGCGAGCACCGTTGATCGACGGCTACGACGCCGCCCGCGACGCAGCGCGCGACGCCGGCGCGACGGGAGTCACGATAAGCGGCAGCGGTCCCTCGGTGCTTGCGGTCTGCCGCCGCGACGACCGCCCCGACGTCGCCGAAGCGCTCGTTGAGGGCTTCTGGAGCGCCGACGTCGAGGCGAAGGCGTATCAAGCGCGGGTCGGAGACGGCGTGCAGGTCATCAGCAGGCGGTAGTCTCGATGGGTCAGTCGTCTCCGATGGCCTCCATAACGCGGCTGTGGAACTCCTTTATGACTTCGTCCTCGTCTTCGGCGAGCACGACGTCGCTGGCGGCGAGCGACGCGATGCCGAACGCCATCGGCGTCGGCGTCTCGGGTTCGATTGCGTAGACCTTGAGGTCGCCGTCGTGTATCTCCCCGAGCACGTCCTCGATGTGAGCGACGTCGAGCTTGTCCTCCATGACCTCGCGGTAGGCTTCGTCGAGCACGACGAAGTCGTCGAGTTCCTCGGCGTAGTGGATGAGCATGTCGCTGCTGACCTGCTGGCGTTTGGCGCTCTTCTTGTTGCCCATGTAGTTCTTGAGTATCATGAGCGCCCGGGTCGCGTTTATCCGGAAGTAACGCTTCAGGAGTTCGCTGCCTTCGAGCGCCTCCCGTAGTTTGTCGCGGGCTCCATCTGGGTCGAGCGCCTCGACGACGTCGTAGACGTCGACCCTTCGGTTTACGGGCACGCTGACGGCGAAGCCGTTGTCCGCGACCGAGAGCTTGACGTTCGTGCCGACGCGGCGCGACACCTCGTGGGCGACTATCCGCGACAGGCCGTCGTTGAACCGCCGGCCGTAGTTCGAGTGGAAGTAGTAGTACCGACGGCCGCGCTCTAGGTCGACGACCTGTTCGACGACGAACTGCTCGTCGGTCGACACCGACACCTCGCCGGAGTAACGGAGCTGTTCGTCGAACAGCCGAAGCAGGCTTTCGACTCCGTCGTGATCGACGGGGTAGTCACGCAGGAGCTCTCGCGCGCTCTCTCGGCCGTCGCGCATCCGTTCGACCATCTCGCGTCGGAACGCGAGTATCTCGCGCCCGAGGTCGTACGACAGCGGCAACCGCTCGCTGTACCACGACGGCACCGTCGGCTGTGCGCCCGTGGGGTCGACGTAGACCTTGCTGCCGCGGCGGTACTTGAACTCGTACCGGCTGCCGCCGAGCACGAAGACGTCGCCCTTCCGGAGCTTGTTGAGGTACGACTCGTCGAGGTCGCCCACCCAGTCGTCGCTCCCGCGGACGAAGACGTCGCACGTGAAGCTGTCGGGGATGGTGCCGACGTTCGTCATGTATATCATACGGGCTTTCCGGCCTCGGCGGCCGACGAGGGGTTCGTCGACATCGAACTCCGGGTAGTGGTGTTCGCCGCTCGGCGGGTCGTTGGTGTCCCGCCATATCTTGGCGTAGACGTTGCGGTCCTCCATTCCCTCGTAGCCCGCCGTGAGGTACCGCATTAGCTTTTCCCAGTCGTCGTCGGTGTAGTCGCGGTAGGGGTACGCCCGGCGGACGACTTCGAGCATGCGGCTCTCGCTCCAGACTCGGTTTATCGCCATGCCGTAGACGTGCTGCGCGAGCACGTCCTGGGCGCGCTCGGGCACGAAGACCCGGTCGATGAAGCCCTCCTCCGCCTTCTGGAGCATGACGGCGCACTCGAGGAGTTCGTCCCTGTCGAGCGCGACGACGCGGCCTTCGACCTTCTGTCCCAGCGAGTGTCCGGCGCGACCGATGCGTTGCAGGAGGGCGGCGACGGACTTCGGCGAACCTATCTGGACGACGAGGTCGATGTACGGCATGTCGACGCCGAGTTCGAGCGACGTCGACGTCGTCACGACGTCGAGTTCGCCGCGCTTGAGGCGTTCCTCTATCTTCTTCCGGCTGGCTTTGCCGAGCGAGCCGTGGTGGCAGCCGCTGTTCGAGTCGTCGTAGCTGCCGTCGTACCGCACACGGAGGTTGTGGAGTATGCGTTCGGCACCGCTCCGGGTGTTCGTGAACACCAGCGTGTTGTCGTGCTCCTGTATCAGTTCGTGGAGGTCGCTGTAGAACAGGTCGTTGACCTCGTCTCGCGGCGTGTGGATGAGGTCGTCGGTCGGGCAGAGCAGCTCGATGTCGAAGTCCCTGACGAACCGGGTGTCGACCACCTCGTAATCTCTGGGTTCGCGGTCCTCGCGCCCGACGAGGAACTCCGCCATCG
>JBKGYY010000037.1:0-12489 GCA_046545855.1 Halobacteriales archaeon
ACCCGACGGCCGAGAACATCGCGCGAGAGATATACGAGTACTCCGAGAGCCAGGGTCACCCGGTGACCTCGGTGCGTCTCTGGGAGACCTCGACGTCCTACGCCACATACGAGGGTTGAAGGCCGTCGCCGAGCGCGGGGCCGACGCCGGGAGACGCCGCCTTCCCGGGGGAAGCCGTGTCGACGTTCCACCCAAACCAGTATCCTTTTACCCCGTTTAGACCAACACCGTCCAACGATTAACCCATGGGTAGACGAACGCAGATCGTAGAGCAGTGTACGGAGCTGATGGACGACCCCGAGTTCATCAGGAACATCGGGATAGTGGCGCACGTCGACCACGGCAAGACGACGTTGACCGACAACCTGCTCGCCGGCGCGGGCATGATAAGCGAGGAACTCTCGGGCGAACAGCTCTTCATGGATACCGCCGAGGACGAGCAAGAGCGCGGCATAACGATAGACGCCGCGAACGTCTCGATGGTCCACGACTACGAGGGCGACGACTTCCTCATCAACCTCATCGACACCCCGGGGCACGTCGACTTCGGCGGCGACGTCACGCGTGCGATGCGTGCAGTCGACGGCGCGGTCGTCGTCGTCGACGCCGTCGAAGGAGCGATGCCGCAGACAGAGACCGTGTTACGGCAGGCGCTCCGCGAGGGCGTCAAACCCGTACTGTTCATCAACAAGGTCGACCGCCTGATAAACGAGCTACAGGAGGGCCCCGAGGAGCTTCAGCAGCGTCTCGTCGATGTCATCGAGGAGGTCAACGACCTCATCCGCCAGGTCGACGAAGACAGGTACAGCGAGGGATGGCGCGTCAAGGTCGAGGACGGCAGCGTCGCGTTCGGCAGCGCGCTTTACAACTGGGCGATAAGCGCTCCGTACATGCAGAAGAGCGGCGTCGGCTTCGAGGAGGTCTACGACTACAACAAAGGCGACGAGGAAGACATCGTCACGCTCGCTAGAGAGAGCCCGCTCTACCGCGTCGTGCTAAACATGGTCGTCGACCACTTCCCCGACCCCGTCGAAGCCCAGGAACGCCGCATCCCGACGATATGGAGGGGCGACCCCGACTCCCAGATAGCCGAGGACATGATCCACTCGAACCCCGACGGCGAGGTAGTCCTGATGGTCACCGACATCTCGATGGACCCACACGCCGGAGAGGTCGCGACCGGACGTCTGTTCAGCGGCACGATAGAGCGCGGTCAGGAGCTACACGTCTCGGGAGTCGCCGGCACCAACCGCGTCCAGAACGTCGGGCTCTACATGGGCGACGAACGCGAGGAGGTCGACGAGGTTCCAGCGGGCAACATCGTCGCCGTCACGGGCCTGCGCGACGCAATCGCGGGTTCGACGGTGTCGAGCGAGGAGATGACGCCGTTCGAGTCCATCGAACACATAAGCGAGCCAGTCGTCACCGTGGCGCTAGAAGCCAAGAAGATGGACGACCTCCCGAAGCTCATCGAGGTGCTCCAGCAGATAAGCAAGGAGGACCCAACGGTTCACGTCGAGATAGACGAGGAGACCGGCGAACACCTCATCAGCGGCATGGGAGAGCTACACCTCGAGGTCATCACCCAGCGCATCGAACGCAACCGCGGTATACCCGTCGTCACCAGCGAGCCCATCGTCGTCTACCGGGAGTCCGTGAGCGAGGCTACCGAGGCCGTCGAAGGCGTCTCACCCAACCGACACAACAAGTTCTACATGGAGGTCCAGCCTTTGCCCGAGGACGTCTCCGAAGCCCTCCGGCTGGGAGAGGCGTCGATGGACCAGCCAGAACAACAGCGCCGCGAAGCCCTGATGGAAGCCGGGATGGACAAGGAGGACGCCCAGAACGTCCAGCACATCAACGGCACGAACGTGCTCCTGGACGCCACGAAGGGCATCCAGTACCTCCGGGAGACGATGGAGCTGATAGAGGAGGGCTTCGACGAAGCCGTCGAGGAAGGACCTCTCGCGGGAGAGCCGGCTCAGGGCGTGCTCATCCGTCTCGTCGACGTAAAGCTACACGAGGACGCCATCCACCGCGGGCCCGCGCAGGTCATCCCCGCGGTACGCGAAGCCATCCACCGCGGCATGATACACGCGCGCGTCCGGTTGCTCGAGCCCGTGCAGGACGTCTACATCGAGTGCCCGCAGGACCACATGGGTCCGGCGTCGAGCGAGCTACAGGGCCGACGCGGCAGGATAGACGACATGGTCCACGAGGGCGAGCTAGTGGAGATACACGGTCAGGCGCCCGTGAGCGAGCTGTTCGGCTTCAGCAGCGACATCCGGTCGGCGACCGAAGGAAAGGCGGCGTGGAACGCCGAGAACGCCGGCTTCCAGACCCTGCCCGACAACCTGCAGCAGGAGATAGTCATGGAGATACGCGAGCGCAAGGGACTGAAGACAGAGCTACCCGAAGGCGTCAACTACATCTGAGGCCGTCGAGCGGAGGTCCACCACCGGCTACGTCAGCCGGCGGTCTCCCTGTCCTCCCGAACGACCACCACCTCGACGTCGTGCCCCGTAGACCTGTTTACAGATCGCCTGATCTCTTCCGCCAGCCCGTCCCGACCTCCGTCCACGGTGGCGGTGACGCGGGTCGGCTCACGGAACACGACGCCTGGAGAGTAGTCGTACTCGACCGAGACGACGTCGACATCTAGAGAACGTATCTCCCCCTCGACCTCGTTCTCGAAGCCCGCATTCCGGCGTTCGTCGTAGGTCACGGCGACGAGGAAAGAGGTCAACACGAGGACGAGTAGCGTGAGCGCACCCGTGCGTTTGAGAGTCGCACGGCGCGCTAACTTCGCCTCGTACCAGTTCTCCGGCCTGTATCTCTTCGCCCAGAGGGTCACGAGAGCCCCGAGGTTTATCGACAGCACGTTGAGGACGACGAGCACGGCGGCCCCTACCGCGAGAGCACGGTCGAAGTACGCTATGCCGAGACCGACGGCGGCGGCAGGCGGTATCAACGCAGCGGCTATCATGACTCCGACGAGAGCCTCGCTCATCCCCGAAGTGAGCGCCAGGGCGCCGGCGACGCCGGCGCCGAGCGCCACGGCCAGCAATAGCAAGCCCGGATGGGAGCGTTCCGCTACCTGTCCGATCATCAGCAGGTCGACGTCGGGTGCTATCGTGAAACGCACGAGGAGCGCGAAAGCCGTGGCGCTCGATATGGCGACGACTACGCCGAGCCACTGGCTCCTGATGCCCTCGAAGAACATGTCGTCTTCGTTGATAACCGTCGCGACGGAGGCCCCGATAGCCGGTCCGATCAAGGGCGCGATCACCATGCTGCCGACGACGAGCGAGGCGCTGTCTTCGAGCAAGCCTGCAGTGGCGACGACGGCGCTCACGACAGTGAAAACCACGTAGTTCGGGGTGCTCCGCGACAGTTCCTCGGCTTTCGTCTTCAGTTCGTCTCTGGAGATGCGGTCTTTGGCGGGTTCTTTGTCGTCTTCTCCTGCTTCTTCTTCGTCGTCTACTTCGCGGACGACGGTCTCGAGCTCCGTCACGGCGACGTAGGCGTCGCTCTCGACGTCGTTCTTCCTGAGGAGCTCTATCAGGTATTCGACCTCGTTGTCTTCGACGGGCAGAGACACCACGTGGCTGTACCGCTCTTGGCCGGTCTCCTCCGTCGTCACGAAGTCGCGTTCGTCTTCCTCGAGCGCCGCGACGACGTCGTCGAGCTTGCCTTCGGGGATCGCGGCTTCTACGAGCCTCACGCCGGTACTTTGCCGTGACTACGTCATAAATCTCCCGCGAGCGCTGGGGACGTTCCGTCGGCGGTGGGTGCTCTGTAGAACGACGTCGGCCTAGAGACGGTAGAGACGACTCGAACGCAAGCCGTACACGGCTTCGTCCAGCAGGTCTTCGCCTCTTCCGCGTGCGTCGGTCGATGTCTCCATCTCGACGTCGACGTCGACTCGCTCCGCCAGCTCTCCCGTCAGGTCGGCGGCACCGAGGAGGTAGAGGGCTTCGACTTCGTACTCCGCCACCAGGTCTTCGAGCGTGTCCGCCGATGCGTCGACGTGATGCTTTATCTGCTCGTCCCTCAGGCGTTCGAACCTCTTCTGGCTGAAGCCGCCCTTCGAGTGGTCGGACTTGACGTCGGTGTCGTGGGACCCGAAGTCGACGCGCGAGCCCTCACGGTACACTCCGGCGGCGAAGCTGTCGGCGCGTACTACAGCTACGGCGTAGCTCCGAGGCATGGAGAACAAGGTCGTGTCGACGTCGAACGAACGTCCGTGTTCCACCTTGGTTTGGTTAACCCGTCTGAGAGGGAGTAGGCAGACGTCTGTGACTCCGTGGTAGTCCAGGTATACCGCCATGCCAGAAGGAGGGTCGACATTGGAGAGCGCTGCGTAGACGCGCTCGGGGAGTCCGTCGGGCAGCGAGCCACCTGGTTCGACGTACGCCGTCGTCAGGCGTTCGGCTTCGCCTCCAACCGAGGACAGCAGGTCGACGACTTCGTCTACCTCTCGAGCGGGTATCTCGGTTACGTCGGCTACGACGTCGTCGTCTTCAGTTTCCTCGGCTCTCTCCAGACGGTCGCGTAGCTCTTCGACCTTGTTCTCCAGGCGGTTGCGTTGCTCGTACGCCTCCTGTTTCTCGGTCTCGGCTTGAGCACGTCGTTCGTCGGCGCTCTCGAGACGGCTTTCGAGCGACTCAACCTCGCTCTCTAGCTCCCGTATCCTTCGTTTGAGTCTCTCGCGGCCGAGCAGGCTGTCGAGCGAGACCATCGAGGTTGATGGAGCGCCCGATGGCTTTAAGCACTGTGATGCCCCGGGACGCCGTCCGATTCCACCCCCGTTCTCGAAAGGACTATAAGAAGCCACGGTCTACCTGATGTATGGCAGTAGTAGCCGCACCCGCGTTCGTCGGCGGCCTGGGTCCGATGGAGATAGGCATCATCCTTCTCCTGCTCGTGATCCTCTTCGGTGCCGACAAGATACCGAAGCTAGCTCGAAGCGCTGGCGACGCCAAGAAGGAGTTCGAGAAGGCGAAGCTCGAGGCGAGCAAGGAGATAGAGGAGTACGAACAGGAGCTAGAGGAGGAGGCCGCAAAGGAAGCGGATGCCCAGGCTGCGGCGAGCGACGAGGAGACGGCGACGTACGACGGCGCGGAGACGGAGGAGACGCAGACGGCCTCCGGCGCGTCCGAGTGAGATACCGTACAGGCGGACTCTAACCCGGTCGTTCGAACCCGGTCTTCGACGGACGTTCACGGTTTTTCCGCGGGACTTAAGTCCACGACACCGTACAGATACCCGAGGGCTTGTGGCCTAGTGGATATGGCGAGAGCCTCCTAAGCTCTAGATCGCGGGTTCGAATCCCGCCAAGCCCGAAGCCGACGCTCGCAGGGATTCGAACTAGAGAACGAGCGAGCGGAAGCGAACGCCGTGACCGTTGTTCGAATCCCGCCAAGCCCGTACCGAGATGTGACGGGCGCATCTTTGGGTTCCCGGCTGTCGAGCACGCGTTTTTATCTGTCTCGAATTCGAAAGACGGTCATGCCGCTGTCCGAGGTGTGGGGTTCGAGCGGAGGCAAACGGACGTCTTTCGCGGCGTTCCTCTTGGTCGTGGCCGGCTTGCTTTACGTCGTAGGCGTGCCCACCGGCGCGGCGGAGGCGTTCTTCCTCGCGGGGATGGTGCTCGTTCTCGCGGAGATATACCAGCGTGGGCCGTTCGAGAACGAGATAAACAAGAGGTAGTTAGCCGCGGGTCTTTCGAGCGCACGCCGGTCTCGGTTCCGCGCTTCAGAACGGCAGGCCGCCTTCGACGTCACCCATCTTCTTCATCATCCGCTTCATGTCGCGGCCGCCGCCCTGCATCTGCTTTATCGTGTCCTCCATCGTCCGATGGTACTCGAGAAGCTCTCGCACTTCTTCTTCGGGGGCACCCGAGCCACGTGCGATGCGCTCGACCTGCGAGGCACCTATCGAACGCGGGTTCTCGCGTTCGTCGTCCGTCATCGAGTCCATTATCGCCTTGTACCGCTCCATTCGCTCGCCCGTAACGTCGGCGAAGTCCTCGGGCATCTCGTCCTTTATTGCGCCCATGCCGCCGACGCCCGGTATCATGTCCATCACCTGGTCGAGACGCCCCATGTTGCCGACCGCTTCGAGCTGGGCGTAGACGTCGTTCAACGTGAAGTCGCCCGAGAGGATGGCCTCGGGGTCCATCTCCTCTACCTCCTCCGTCTCCTCCATCGCCTCTTCGACGCGTTCTACGAGCGCCTTGATGTCGCCCATGCCGAGCAACCGGCTGATGAAGCCGTCGGGGTCGAAGCGCTCGACGTCCGCTACGCCCTCGCCGACGCCGACGAACGCTATCGACGAGTCCGTCTGATGTACGGCGGTGAGCGCGCCTCCACCCTTCGCCGTGCCGTCGAGCTTGGTGATGACGACGCCGTCGACCCCGACGGCTTCGTCGAACGCGCGCGCCTGGTCGCCCGCTCCCTGTCCGATCGACGCGTCGAGCACCAGGAGGTTGAGGTCGGGTTCGACGGCGCGCTCTATCTCGGTTATCTCGTCGATGAGGTCGTCCTCGAGCGCGTGGCGTCCGGCGGTGTCGACTATCACGACGTCGCAGTCGTCGAGCTCCTCGAGGCCGCGCTCGGCTATCTCGACGGGGTCCTCGGCGTCCGGGTCTCCGTAGAACGCGACGTCGGCGCGCTCAGCCATCTGCTCCGACTGCTCGTAGGCACCCGGGCGGAAGGTGTCGGTCTGGACGACGCCGGCGCGCAAGCCCTTCCGGGTGAACCACCTGGCTATCTTGGCGCTCGACGTCGTCTTGCCGGAGCCCTGGAGGCCCGAGAGAAGTATCGTCTGCGGCTGGAGTTCGAACTCCGTTGCGTCTCCTACGACCTCGACCATCTCCTCGTAGACGACGTTGAGAACCTGTTCGCGGGCGCTCGCGCCGGCGAGCGCCTCTTCCTGGAGAGCGCGCTCGCGTATCGAGTCGCTCAGCTCCATCACGAGGTCGACGTCTACGTCGGCCTGGAGGAGCGCACGCTGGATGTCCTTGACGACCTCCTCGACTGCTTCTTCGTCTATACGGCTCTTGCCCGCGAGCTTCTCGAGAGCCCCCTGGAGCGAGGAACCGAGGTCGTCTAGCACCATGGCCGGCGTAGGGCTGGCGGGGTTAAGACGGTTGTGATGGCTCAGGCCGTCGCACGCGGGTTTCCGAAGAGAGGTCGTCCGTGCCGTCGACGCGGCGTTAACGGTTTATACACAGAGACCTCAAACTACGTCGATGGACGAACTCTCCGCCTTCCAGAGGGACATCGTCACGGTGCTCGCCGCAGACAGCACATACGGCCTCGGCATAAAACGCCGGCTCGGCGAACGGTACGGCGAGGAGATAAACCACGGCAGACTGTACCCGAACCTCGACTCGCTCGAGGAGGACGACTACGTCAGGAAGCGAGCCATCGACGAACGCACCAACGAGTACGAACTCACCGAGAAAGCCCAGCGGGAGCTCCTAGACCACATCGAGTGGAGGCTCGAGTGCTACGTCCGCGACGGCGACCGCGAGCGCGACGTCGTGCGCGCGCTCGACTCCGAGGCGTAACCGGGGACTAAGTCACCCGGACGCGTACTCCCGTCATGCAGGCCTCGAAGATAGAGGTCCCTACTCCGTTCAGCGTCGGCGCAGTGAACACGTACGTCTACCCCGAACACGACCTCGTCGTGGACCCCGGTCCCGACACCGAGACGGCTTACGAAGCACTGGCGGAAGGACTCCACGAAGTCGGCCTGCCTCCGGAGGAGATACAGCACCTCGTGGTCACGCACCCCGACATCGATCACTTCGGCGTCGCAGCCAGGCTCCACGAGGAGTCCGGCTGCGACGTGCTCGCTCACCCGGACGCGCTTCCGACGGTAGGGGACTTCGAAGCCCGGTATCTCTCTGAGCGAGACTACTTCTCGGAATATCTCGTCGAGATGGGTATGCCGTCGGACGAAGCCGAAGCCGTCGTCGACCTGCCGCGGGTCTTCGTCGACCTGGCTCCCGCCGTACCCGAAGACGCGCTAGTCGCCGTCGAACCCGGCCCGGGCGTCGGACCTCTCGACGAAGTCGAGGCCGTCGATACACCCGGCCACAGCCACGGCACCTACTGCTACCTCGACGGCGAAGTCATGCTGTCGGGTGACCACGTCCTCGCGGAGATAACTCCCAACCCCGTGCTCCGGCCGCCAGAGGACGGCCGCCGTCCCCACAGTCTGGCGGAGTACCTCGACTCGCTCGAACGAGTCCTCGACTACGACGTGGAGAGAGCGTTACCGGGACACGGCCCCGCGGTCGACGACGTCGAAGCCCGCGTTAGAGAGACCGTCGACCACCACCTCGGGAGGAAGGAACGCCTCTACGAGATGGTGGTCGAGCGACCGAGGACGGCGTACGAACTCATGCACGACGTGTTCGAGGGTCTGCCGTCGACCGAGTACTTCTACGGCATGAGCGAGATAATCGGGCACATGGACTTGCTCGTCGACGAAGGACGCGTCGCGCTCGACGGAGAGCCACGAAGGTACGTCGCCGACTGACGAGCGCGAGAGATTGGAGCTGGAGCGAGACCGCTCCAGGTTCGACGAGTGGATCTCCCGTGGAGACGCAACCGACGACGGCCGGACCGAGATCGAGGTAGAGAGCCTCGAAGCCGTCGTCGACGTCGCGATAGACTCCAGCCGCAGGGTGGTCGAGAACCGACGCGCGGACGGCTTCGAGTACGTCGTCCTCGTCGACGACGTCCGTTACGTCTACCGTCCTTCGTAGCCTCGGCTCCTACCACGTTCGGGGTCGACTGCGTCGACGTCGCTGTACTCCCGCCAGCTACCCGACTCCACGCGGACGCCGTCGTCGACGTCGGCGTTGTAGACGTACATCCACGCCTGTAGGTCGCGGTCGACTACCTCGCGGTGGACGCGGAGATAGAGCGAGTCCGACGGGCTGTCGGGGTAGTAGCCCTCGTACCTGTCGACGTCCTCGACCAGCGAGTCGTCGACGACCCGGTAGACTTCGCCGTGTACGCGGTCGGTGCCTTCGGCGACGAGCGCGGGCGTGCCGTCGACGTCGTAGAGCTCACCTAAAACTTTCCCCGTGCCCGCGTCCTCGGCTCTGTCCCGCATCCCGAGGCCGTCTTGCATGCCGAAACCACGCATGAGCGTGCCGTAGACGAAGAGGTAGTCGGTCACTCGCTCACAGTTGACGTGGACGCCCTATAAACGTGCGGGCTGAAACGTGAGTCCAGCCACAGGCCTTCGGTCGAACGTCGCACGTCCGTCTGACCAAGCCATATAAACCACGTGGTCGACGTGTACAACATGGAGTCGAAGGGCTGGAACAACGGCCTCGAGAGCGAGCCCGTCACCACCTACGTCAGCGAGGACACCAAGGAGGCCTGGAAGGAACACGCCGACGCCCTCGACATGTCACTCAGCAGGTTCGTCGAGACGATGGTCAACGCCGGTCGGAGCCTGTACGGCGACGCCGTCGGGACGAGGGGCGAGGACGGCCGAGCGGACGCCGGGGCTGAAGACAGCACCGTCTCCGGACGGGGAGACGGGGGCGAAGAACCCGCCGGCTACTCCGGCCTGGAGGCCAAGGTAACCGAGACGCTCGGAACCGAGCCAGTCTCCGTCGAGGACGTGGCGCGCGAGGCCGAGCTAGACGAGACCACTGCGTACGAGGTGCTTCAGTCGCTCGTGGCGTCGGATGCCGTTTCCTACGACCCTCTAAGGGACGTCTACCGAACGACTGCGTCCCGAGAGGGACGGCGTGAGACGCCGTCGGCAGGTGGTGGCAGCAGAGCATGAGGGCCACGCGCGAACTCGACGTAGTAGGCGAGTTCGTGGATGACATGCGTGCCTACGGCAAGTCGGAGTCCACGGTCTACGAGTACGAACGCGTGCTCAGGGACTACGAGGAGGAGATAGACGTCTCAGTCGCCGACGCCGACCGAAGGGACTGCATGGCGTACGTCGAAACCCTCCGGCGACGCGGGCTGTCGCCGTCCTCTATAGCGACGTACGCCTCCTACCTCCATCGGTTCTACTCGTACGCCGACCGCGTCGACGAGTACCCCGTGGACTCCAACCCCATGGCGCTCGTCAACGAGCATCTGACGGAGTCGATAGACAAGAACCCCCGGAGACGCGAGCTAGACGTCGGAGACGTCCGCGGCTTCCTCGCCACCGTACACCATCCACGCGACAGATGCATGCTGCTGACTCTGTTCAAGACCGGCGTTCGCGCCGGAGAGCTTACCAACCTCAGGCTCGAAGACGTCTCGCTCGACGGCCTCGACGACGAACTCGGCATCGGGGGCGCCGTCTCCCGCCGGGACACCCTTTTGGTCCGCAGCGACGTCCCGGGCAACAAACGAGTCCGCGACACACGCATCCCCGTCGACGACGAACTCCGCCGCGAACTCGCGCGATGGCTCCGCGTCCGACCGGAGCGCGGCCCTCACGTCTTCGTCTCGCTGTCGCCGTCTGGCGACGGAGGCCTGACGTCGGAGTCGGTCTCCGCCGCGATGCGACGGTACACCGAGCCCCACGGCTGGTGGGACGCCGAAGCCGACATGACCGAGAACGTCACGCCGCACTACTGCCGTCACTTCTTCACGACGTACATGCGCGACGCAAGCGGCGACGACGCACTCGTGAAGTACCTCAGGGGCGACGTCGGCGGCGACGCCATCGACACCTACACCCACCAGTGGGGCGACCGCGTCCGCGAGAAGTACGAGCGACACATATACAGTCTGACGTAGCCGGGCTGGCCGGTGAATATAACAGCTACGTCGACGTACAAGCCCTATGACTAATCTCGACGTGTCGTCCGAGACGGTAGACAGCCCAGTCCACACCTCGGGAGTCGACCACGTGACGGTGTGGGGAAGCAACGCGGAGACGGTGCTCGGCTTCTACCGCGACGTCCTCGGCATGCGTCTCGTGCTCCGGCAGCCGAACCTCGACGACCCCAGCCAGACGCACCTGTTCCTCGACGCCGGCGACGGCCGGATACTCACGTTCTTCGTCAACCCCGACCGACCTCGGCACACGGGGCCCCAGCGTGTCTCGACGGGGGGCGTCCACCACCTCGCGTTCCGCGTTCCCGCCGAGGAGTTCGAGGGCGTCGCGAGAGCTCTCGAAGACGAAGGACGCGGCTACAACGTCTTCGACCGCGGTATCTTCCACTCGCTGTACACGCGCGACCCCGACGGCCTCGTCGTGGAGATAACCACCGACAGATACGACTTCGCCGACGAACGCCGCGCCGACGTGCTCGCGGAGACCCAGCGGATACGAGAGGAAGAAGGTGCGGACTACGCCGAAGCCGAACACCTGAGGCAGGCGCTCGAGAACCTCGACGTCGAATACACCGAGAACGAACTTCCGGACGTCGAGAGCGGCGTCGGCGGGCTGTAGGCGCTTGACACGAGCGTGGACGACGTCTACGTGGCTCTCCAACTCGCCTCCGCTTTGTTGCATGGAAACCCCGAGGTTAGTCTCCGACTCTCCTGACTCCGTCTAGCCCTTCGTCTTACGTCAGTAGACTCGAGCGAGCCAATTCGTATCTCTCCGAACCGGCCGTCGTCACGGAGTCGGGGTATTATGGGGCTCCCCGTAGAACTTCTACCATGGACGTCAAGGAGACCGAGGTCGAGACGTCTACGCTCGACTTCCACGTGCTTCGCGCGGGCGACGGCGACCGAGACGCCCTGCTGTTCCACGGCTTCCCCGACGACGCCTACAGCATGGTGCCGCTGATGGAACGCCTCGCCGACAGGGGTTTCACGTGCACGGCGCCGTACATGCGTGGTTACGCTCCGACCGAGACACCGCCTCCGTCGCCCGACAACTACAAGGTCACCGACCTGGCGAGCGACGTGCTCGCGCTCCGCGACGCCGTCGACGCCGACGAACCGCTTTACGTCGGCCACGACTGGGGTGCAGTCGCCGTCACCGCCGTCGCGCGACTCGACCCCACGGCCGGCGACTTCGTCGTCATGTCGGTGCCGCCGGACTTCCCCGAGGCTCTGGACGAACACCCGAGCCAGGCTCTCCGGTCGTGGTACATGGCGGCGTTCCAGATACCCGGGGTGAGCGAGGAGATGCTCCGGCGCGACGACTTCGCTCTCATAGAGCGCCTCTGGCGGATGTGGAGCCCGAACCTCGACGCGGGCGAACGAGTCGAGGGAGTCAAACGTACGTTCGACCGCGGACGAACCCTAGAGGCGTCGCTCGCGTACTACCGGTCGTTCTTCGAGGAAGTCGTCGCGGCCGGCGACTCGATACGTCTGCGCGGCATACAGGCGCCGACTCTCGTTCTAGCGGGACGCTCCGATGGCTGCATCCAGCCTTCGATGTACGACGAGAGCCACAGATGCTTCGACGGAGACCACCGTGTCGAGACGTTGTCCGGAGGCCACTTCCTGCCGGTCGAGAGCCCCGACGCAGTCGTAGAGGCGATAGAGG
>JBKGYY010000038.1:0-12428 GCA_046545855.1 Halobacteriales archaeon
TGGAGGGCGAGAGCCGCGTCCGGTTCGTCGAACCCGACGACGGCGTCGAGAGCACGGCCGAGGTGAAGGAGATGATGCTCGACGAGGGCAGGCCGCGCGGTGACGCGTGGGAGAACTTCGTCTGGAGGGAGAGCGTATCGGTGGACGGCGGCGAGGTCTACTTCTTCCAGGCTATACACCAGGAGAGCGACGTCGTGCCCGAGAACGTCGACGCCGTGCGGGCGATATCGGGCTTCGACGACGGTGTCGAGAGCGTGCGGATGACGAACGAGGCGCTCGGCATCTGAGGCGGGTTCCATACGAAACACCGCCTTCCGGAAAACATACTACATGTAGTGGGTGCTCTACGCCGTACCAACATATTGAGCGTTTTGACGAAGATTTATGGTCCGGTCGTGCTTACCACGAGTGGAGAAGGAGGCCCCTCATTTGACACAAGCAAAAGACATCGAGCTCCCAGTAAAACGCACCACGGGAGACACCCTGAGAGACCGGATGACCGAGAACGCCTACGAACGCATCCTCCCCGCGCGCTACCTCCAGCAGGACGAGGACGGCGATACGACCGAGAGCCAGGAGGAACTCTTCGAACGCGTCGCCAAGAACGTCGCGCTCGCCGAAGCCGTATACGCCGCCGAACGCGCCGACACCGTCGTACGCGTCAAACCACAGGACGTCAAACCAGGACACAGCGACCGCGAGAGCCTCGTGCGCGAGGTGTTCGGCAAGAACGTCTCGCTCGACGACGACACCAGCGTCGTGCTCACCGAGGAAAACGTCAACAAGTTCAGCTACGACACCGTCGTACCCGGGCTCGAAGGCGAGGTACGCGAGGCCGTAGAAGACACCCGAGAAGAGTTCCAGAGCCTGATGGAGCACCTCGCGTTCGTGCCCAACAGCCCGACGCTCATGAACGCCGGCGGCGAGCTACAGCAGCTCAGCGCCTGCTTCGTCGACAGCCCCACCGACGACATGCAGGACATACACGAGACGGCGAAGGAAGCCGCGCAGGTGTTCCAGAGCGGCGGCGGCATGGGGTACGCCTTCTGGCTACTCCGGCCGTACGGCGACCCCGTCGGCTCTACCGGCGGCATCGCTTCCGGTCCGATAACGTTCATGCGGACGTTCGACCAGATGTGCGAGACCATCGCTCAGGGAGGCACCCGCAGGGGCGCCCAGATGGGAGTCATGCGCGTCAGCCACCCCGACGTCATCCAGTTCATCCACGCCAAGAACAAGGACGTCTCGCTCGCCCACGCCCTCAGGTTCAACGACCCCGACGACTACACCCACACGTCGTTCAACGAAGCGCTCGACGAAGCCCGCGAGCTGATAGACGAAGAAGGCCGCGTGCCAGAACACCTCAGGAACGCCGCCGAAGGCCACCTCTCCAACTTCAACATCAGCGTCGGAGTCACCGACGACTTCATGGAGGCGCTCAAAGAAGACGCCGAGTTCACGTTCACCAACCCGCGCACCGGCGAACCCCACGTCGCAACCCGGCACACGAAGGAGCTCTACGACCGCTTCGACCTCGGCGACCACGTCGAGGTCGGCGAACAACTCAGCGTGCCCGCCCGGGAGATATGGAAACGTATAGTAGCCGGCGCCCACGAGAACGGTGAACCCGGCGTCATCTTCCTCGACCGCGTCAACCACGAGCACTCGTTCGACGTCGACGAACACCCCGACCACGAGATACTCGCCACCAACCCCTGCGGCGAGCAGCCGCTAGAGGAGTACGAGGCCTGCAACCTCGGTCACATCAACCTGTCGACGCTGGCGTCGCAGGACGCACCCGACTGGCGCGCGTGGAACGCCGACGCCACCGGCGACCTCGAGACCCAGGTCGAGGAGTTCCTCGACCAAGCCATGGACTGGGAGGAGTTCGACCACCGCATAGAGTGGGGCACGAGGTTCCTCGAGAACGTCGTCACGATGAGCGACTTCCCCATCGACGAGATAGAACAGAAGGTGTCGGAGATGCGCAAGATAGGCCTCGGCATCATGGGTCTCGCGCAGCTATACGTCCAGCTAGGCGTGCGGTACGGCAGCGAGCCAGCCAACGAGATAGCCCGTCAGCTCATGACCTACATCAACCACGGGAGCAAGCGCGCGAGCCACGAGCTAGCCGGCGAACGCGGTTCTTTCGACGAGTGGGACCGCTCGAAGTACGCAGACCCCACGAGCTACCGCGAGTGGTTCGAACGCCAGACGGGCGAGAGCGCAGACGAATGGGAGGACGGCTACCCGATACGCAACCACAACACGACGACGATAGCGCCGACCGGCACGACGTCGATGATAGGCAACACGACGGGTGGATGCGAGCCGATCTACAACGTCGCCTACTACAAGAACGTCACCGACGACGTCCAGGGCGACGAGATGCTCGTCGAGTTCGACGACTACTTCCTCCGGGTGCTCGAAGCAAACGACATCGACGTCGAGGAAGTCAAGCTGGAGGCCCGGGACCAGATGGCGAACAACGAGTTCGACGGCGTTGCGGGCCTCGAGTCGGTGCCCGACGCCATAGGAGAGCTCTTCGTGACGACCGGCGACCTTTCGGCTCGCGAGCACGCCGCCGTACAGTGCGCGTGCCAGGCGGGAGTCGACAGCGCGATATCCAAGACGGTGAACGCGCCGCACGACTCGACCGCCGAGGACGCCCGCGAGGTGTTCGAGTACATATACGACAACGGCGGCAAAGGAGTCACCTACTACCGCGACGGCACGCGCTCGAAACAGGTTCTGACGACGCGCGCAGACAACAAGGCGAGCGCCGAGGACGTCGACGTCGCCGCGCTGGCGCGCGAAGCGATAGAGGAGGGCGAGATAGACGCCGAGGATCTTCTCGAAGAGATAAGCGTGGACATCGCGGACGTCGACGTCTCAGCCGAGAGCGAGCCCGTTACCGTCGGCGCCGGCGAGTTCGAACCCCGGCCGCGCCCCGACACCATCACCGGCGCGACACAGAAGATACAGACGGGCTACGGCGGCCTCTACGTCACCATAAACGAAGACGAAGAAGGACTGTTCGAGGTGTTCGCCACCATCGGCAAGAGCGGCGGATACACCGCGTCGTTCACAGAGTCCATCGCCCGACTGGTGTCGCTCTGCCTCCGCAGCGGCGTCCCGCCGGAGCGCGTCGTCGAGCAGCTAGAGGGCATCAGGTCTCCGAAGCCGACGTTCGACCGCGGCGAACAGATACACTCCGTCCCCGACGCCGTCGCGAAGGCGATGCGCCGGTACATCGAGGGCGACGTAGCCCCCCGGCAGAGCCAGCTACCGGTCGACGAAGCCGAGGACGACGTCGAAGCCGAAGCGGAAGCCGGGCCGGAGACCCGCACCGACGGCGCCGGCACCGTGTCGCCTGACGCCGCCGGAGCCGGCGCAGGCACGGCGAGCGACGTCCAGGCCATCGTCGACGAGGGCCGCAACCCCGAGTGCCCCGACTGCGGCAGCATGCTCGTCTACGTCGAAGGCTGCGTCAAGTGCAACGACTGCGGCTACAGCGAGTGCTGAGGTAGCGAGAACGACTTCGGCGGACTTACCGGTTCCGCCGGAGCTCGTGCCGCGTCACGTGGCGCGCGACGTTCGTGTCGCCGCCTTTCTCCGGACGCGTCCAGATGTAGATCGGGATCACGAGCAACGGTGTGAACATTATCGTGAACAGGCCCCAGAGCTTCACGGTGGTGCTCCACGTCCTCGGCGTGTCGTAACGGTCCTGGACGTCCCGGACGACTCCGGTGAGCGCGAAGACGTAGGAGAAGCCGGCTGCGAGCCAGCCGGGCGCCTCCAGGGCAGGCGAGGCGAGCGCGGCCGCGGCCACGAGGAACGCCAGTGCCAAGACCTCGAGCGCTACCGCGGCCTTCAGCATCAGATCCGCCATCGATGGAGGAGAACGGATATCGCACGAAAAAACTGTCGAACCTCCGTGCCCGCCGCCCTGACCTCAACATTAAATATCGATCTGGGCATAACTTACCGACATGGCCACCGACGCGTCGCCAGCACTCCTCGGAGGCGACCGAGGTCTCGCGTACTACGTCCTGCTGGCGTCCACCCTGGTGTTCTTCGTCTTCCTGTTCCCGGTGGCGTGGGTGTACGGAAGCCAGGAAACCGCGTTCGACTTCGTGCTCGTCGCCGCCTGGCTCGCGATGCCTGTCGCCGGCTACCTCGACGTCCGGCGGATACGTGGTATGGAGGACGTCGACTGGGAGCCGAGTGGCTGGCTATGGACCCTGGGGTTCCTGACGCCTCTACTGAACCTCAGCGCAGCAGTCCCCTACATCCTCCGACGTCACGAGAAGGTGGAGCGCCGCGAGAGCTGGAGCGAGTGGTGGCGTCTCGCGGCGCTCGGCGCTCTCTCGCTTTTCGCCGTCCTCCTGACGTCCGTCGTCGTCGCGGACTACGTCTACCCGGACTCGGCAGCCGTCGACGACTTCTTCACCGAGTTCGTCGGCCTGGCGCTCGTCTTCAGCACGGCTCTGACGCCAGCGGCCGTCCGGTACGACGTCGAGTTCGTCCGCGAGCGGTTCGACTGGGAGCCCGACGTCTGGCTGTGGACGCTCGGCTCGGCCGTCTGGTTCGTCAACGCCTTCGTCGTCGGGGCGTACGCCGCCAAACGCGACCCCGAGGGCGAGTTCTCCGTCGTCGACAGCGAGAGGGAGGCCGCCCGAACGACCGTCGAAAAAACGCCGAGGGAGACGTCCGACGTCGACATTCGGGACGGAGACGTCGACTCGCTCTGGTGGGTCTGGCCCGCCTTCACGCTCGGCCTTACGGCGCTCGCGCTCGCCGTCGGCGGCTACGTGTTCCACGGCTCGCTCGAAGGAGACGACGCCGTCCTCGGTCTCGCTGCGCCGCTCATCCAGCTAGTTCTCCTGCTGGCGTTCGTCGGCCTGTTCTCGCTGTACGCGATATACAGGGACTGCCGCGAGGTATCCGAGGCGGACGTCGGATGGCGGCCGTTCTGGCCCGCCTACCTGATGGCCGGCGCCTTCGTCAGCCCCGTCGTCGCCTCCGCCGCCTACCTCGTCCAGCGCCATCGCTACGTAGGCGTTCCGTAGCCGACGACACCGCCCCGGCTTCGCGTCCCGACCCGTCTCGACGCCTCCGGCGCGCGACCTGGAAACGAGGAGTCATAAACCCCGCGCTCCACCCAGCCACGAGGAGATGTACGAACTCGTCAGATGCCATCCGGTCACGCGTTCGACGGCGTCGAGGATGGCGTCGACAGCCCGCGAGATGGAGTACGAGGGCGTCGTGCTCCGCAACCCACTGGGAGCCGACGTCGACGACGCGCTCGACTACGACGTCGCGGGAGAGAGCGAACTAGACGTCGACGTCGTACGGGGAGTCGAGGTGCGCGCCGAGACGGTCCAGGAGCTACACGGCTCCGTCGGCTCCGTCTACCGCGACCACGACGTCGTCTGCGTCCGCGGCGGCAGCCACGCCGTCGAGCGCGCGGCCGCGGCGTCGTCGCGCGTCGACCTCCTGTCCGCGCCACGGGAGTTCGACCACGTCACCGTGCGCGAGGCCGCCGAAAACGACGTAGCCCTCGAGTACGACCTCTCCCGGGTGCTCCGTGGGAGCGGCGGCGAACGCGTCGAGACGCTCGTCCGGCTCCGGCTGCTAAGGAGGCTCGCGCGCAAGTACGACGCCTCGCTCGTCGTGACGGCGTCGCCCGACGACCACCTCGAGATGCGCTCCCGGAGGGCGCTCGAGGCGCTCGCGTGCGAGACCGGTATGTCGAGCGAAGCGTTCGACGCCGCCGCGCGGGCTTCGACGGCGTTGGGTGAGCCGGGAGACGCCGACGTCGAGGTGGTGGGGTGACGCTCCCGAAGTCGCTTCGGCCGCGGTACCGCTACCTGTTCGTCGAGGTCGAGACCGAGTTCGACCGCCAGGTAGACGAATCCGGTCTCCGCCGCGCGGCGTGGTACGAGTCACAGAACCTGATGGGCGACCTCGGTTCGGCGGAGACCGAGGTCGAGGTGCTCGAGCTCGAAAGCGGTCTCGCGGTCGTGAGGTGCAGGCGGGACGAGGTCGAGAGGACGCGAGCGGCGCTCGCGTGCGTCACCGAGGTCGACGGCGTCGACGTAGGCGTCCGCGTGCTCGGCGTCAGCGGCACGCTCCGGGCTGGACGCCGGAGGTACGAGGTCGACGAAGCCGTGGAGACGGACGTCGACGGCCGCGCGGCGGTCCGACGTGGAGCCCGCGTCGACGTCCGGAGTGGAGAGCGACACCGGGTTATATGTGGTACGACGTACGACTTCGAGTGAGAGACTGACCTATGCTACCCAACCAGCAGCAGATGGCGTACGACCGAGCTATAACTATCTTCTCTCCCGACGGACGTCTCTACCAGGTCGAGTACGCGCGAGAGGCCGTCAAGCGCGGCAAGGCGGCGCTCGGCGTCGCTGTGGACGAAGGCGTCGTGCTCGGAGCCTACAAGCGCGCGGCCACCGACCTCATGGAGGCACGCGACATCGAGAAGCTGTTCAAGATAGACGAACACATCGGAGCGGCGAGCGCCGGCCACGTCACCGACGCCCGGAAGCTCGTCGACATCCTCCGGAGGGAGAGCCAGGTCAACAGGACGGCGTACGAGGAACCCATAGGCGTCGAGACCGTGACGCGGAGGCTGTGTGACGAGATGCAGGTCTACACCCAGACGGGCGGAGTCCGTCCGTTCGGCGTCGCCGTCGTCGTCGGCGGCGTCGAACGCGGCGAACCCAGGGTGTTCGAGACCGACCCGAGCGGCTCTTTCTACGAGTGGCGTGCGACCGCGATTGGCCGTCACGACGCCGCCATCCGAGAGCGGTTCGAGGAGGAGTACGACTCCTCGATGTCGCTCGACGAGACGGTGGCGATGGCTTACGAGGCCGTCGACGACGCCTACGAGGACGACGTCCAGCCGTCTAACTTCGACGTCACCGTGCTCGAGAGAGACGACCCCGTCTACCGCTCGCTCTCCACCGAAGAGGTAGAAGACATAGTATGATATCGCTCGACGAAGCCGTCGTCGCACGTCTGGAGTCTCACGGACAGCGCTTCGAGGTGCTCGTCGACCCCGACGCCGCGCTCGACATCAAGCGAGGTGATTTCGACGGCGAGCTCGAGGACGTCATCGCAGCCGAAGACGTCTTCGAGGACGCGTCGAGCGGCGACCGGCCTCCGGAGGACAAGCTAGAGGACGCTTTCGGTACGACCGACCCCCTCGAGATAATCCCGGAGGTCGTCGAGCGAGGCGAGATACAGATCACGGCCGAGCAACGCCGGGAGATGCAGGAGGAGAAACACCGCCGGATAGTGAACACGATTTCGCGGAACGCCATCAACCCGCAGGAGAACGACACACCGCATCCGCCCGACCGGATAGAACGCGCTCTCGAGGAAGCGGGCTTCAAGGTCGACCCCATGGTGCCGGCGGAGGAGCAGGTCGACGAGGCGCTCGATGCGCTGCGTCCCGTCATACCCATCAGGTTCGAGCGCGTCAAGGTAGCCAGCCGTATCCCGCCGGAGTACGCCGGCAAGGCTCAGGCGAAGCTACGGGAGTTCGGTTCGCTCGAGGACGAAGAGTGGCAGAGCGACGGAAGCTGGATTGCCGTCGTCGAGTTCCCCGCGGGGATGCAGAACGAGTTCTACGACCTCGTCAACCGTCTGACGGAGGGAGAGGCCGAGACCACGATGGTCGATGACGAGGGGATTTAGGCCTCGGCGCTCGGCTTGAGCCGCCGACGAAACCGCATTGCAACGGCTTGACACACCGTGGCTCAACCGTGCAGTTTATAACTGCGTCTGCGTTAGGCTTGCTTGCGATAGATGCAGGGGCGCGAGCCCCGAGTCCAGGGTGGGCGACGAGAACGAACCCGAACCCGAGCACGAGTCGGGATGGCCGAGTGGTTAAGGCGCAGGATTGCTAATCCTGTGGCGTTCGCGCCGCGTGGGTTCGAATCCCACTCCCGACGTCAGACCAAACGACAGCCAACACATGAGCACCGAAGAACGAGACCAGACCGAAGACGAAGAAGACGACATCAGGTACTTCGTCCGGGTCGGCCGCACCGACCTCGACGGAACCAAGAGCGTCGAGTCCGCGTTGCTCGAGATGAACGGCGTAGGAAGACGCGTCGCGAGAGCCGTCGCGCAGGAGGCCGACGTCGAACCCCAGGAGACGCTCGGCCACCTCGAAGACGACGAGATAGACGACGTAATCGAGGCCATACAGGGCTTCGAGGACGTCGGCCCCGAGTGGATGCTCAACAGGGAGCGCGACAGGTTCACCGGCGACGACCTCCACATCGTAGGCACCGACCTCGACGTCATACACGAGGAGGACATCAACCGGATGAAGAAGATAGACTCCTACCGCGGAGTCCGACACCAGCAGGGACGCAAGGTCCGCGGCCAGCGCACGAAGTCGACGGGGCGCACCGGAGGCGAGGTAGCCGTCAAGGTCGCCGAACTACAGGAAGAAGCCGAGGAGGAAGAGTAGATGGGATATCCAGGCAAGAACGTCAAGCAGTTCGAGACTCCGAACCACCCGTACCAGGGCGAGCGCATCGGCGACGAACACGCTCTCGTCGAACAGTACGGCCTCAAGAACAAGCAGGAGCTCTGGAACGCCGAGAGCGAGCTACGCAGGTACCGCAGGGAGGCGCGCCGGCTTCTCGGAGCCGAGGACGTCGGCGACGAAGCCGACCAGCTTCTCGGGCGCCTGCGCAGGTACGGCGTGCTCGGCAGTGAGAGCACGCTCGACGACGTGCTGTCGCTCGAGGTCACCGACCTGCTCGAACGCAGGCTCCAGACCGTCGTACACAGGAAAGGCCTCGCGAACACGGCTAGACAGGCGCGTCAGTTCATAGTCCACGGCCACGTCGCCGTCGACGGCCGCCGGGTCACCGTGCCGGGCTACGACGTCGAGGTCGAGGAGGAGCCGCTCGTCGACTTCCACGAGCGCTCGCCGCTGTCGGAGGAGCTACACCCCGAGCGCGCTACCGCCGAGCAGGGAGGTGGCGAATGACGGAAGACGAGCGCTGGGGCGTCGTGCACATCCACTCGAGCCTCAACAACACCGTGATAACCCTGACGGACCTCACGGGCGCGGAGACGCTCGCTAAGTCGAGCGGAGGAGCCGTCGTCAAACAGGACCGCAACGAGTCTACGCCCTACGCAGCGATGCAGATGGCGGAGCAGGTCGCCGAGCGAGCCCAGGAACGCGGCATCGCCGGAGTCCACGTCCGGATACGCGCGCCGGGAGGCAACCTCAACACGAACCCGGGTCCGGGCGCCCAGGCCGCGATACGGGCGTTCGCCCGGGCGGGCATGGAGATAGGCAGGATAGAGGACGTCACCCCGATTCCACACGACGGATGCAAGGGGCCGAAGGGCCGGCGCGGCAGGGGTGACTAGATGAGCCCCGAGGTCGAGTCGCTGGAGTCCGACGGAACGCGGGCGTCGTTCGTCGTCCGCGGTGTCTCGGCGGCGTTCGCCAACGGCGTGCGTCGGGCGTTGCTCGCAGACGTCCCGACGATGGCGATAGACACCGTCGACTTCTACGAGAACACCTCGGTGATGTTCGACGAGGTGCTGTCGCTCCGACTGGGGCTCGTGCCCCTCGAGACCGACCTCGAGTCGTACAGCCTGCCGGAGGAGTGCTCTTGCGACGGCGAGGGATGCACGGGGTGCGAGGTCTCCGTGCTGCTCGACGTCGCGGCAGAGGACGACGAAGTAGTCGTTCGCTCGGGTGACCTCCACGTCGAGGACCCCGAGGTAGAGCCAGCGGAGGACGGCATACCGTTGATAGAGCTGAAGCCCGGGCAGTCGGTGGTGTTCGAGGCCACCGCGCGTCTGGGCCGCGGTAAGGACCACGCGAAGAACCAGGGTGCCTCGGCCGCGGGATACCGGCATCTGCTCGAGGTCGACGGGGACGCCGAGCCTCCGGAGGAACGCGTCCGCGGCGTCGTCGAGACAGACGACGGCTACGTCGACCTCGAGGACTACGACGGAGACGTCGAGGAAGCGCTTGGCGAAGTAGGCGTGCGCGAGGTCGACGACGCCTTCGTATTCGAGGTGGAGTCCGACGGCTCGCTCGCCGCCGACGAACTCGTGGTCGAGGCCGCGCGTTCGCTGTCGGACCGCGCGTCGGAGATCGGAGACCTGGTGGCCACGTAGACAACCGAGAGAACACAAACATGAACACGAGCGTGGGTAGCCAAGTCAGGCCAAAGGCGCAGCGTTCAGGGCGCTGTCGCGTAGGCGTTCGCAGGTTCAAATCCTGCCCCACGCAGTAAGAAGGAAGACACAGAAAAGATGTCAACACAGAAACAGAACCCGAGGCTGGTGGACCTCGTCGACGAACTCCGGTCGCAGGCCGAGGCCTCAGACGCCGGCGTCTGGAGCGACGTCGCCGCGAGGCTCGACGGACCCGGCCGGGGCCACGCCGAGGTAAACGTCGCCGAGATAGAACGGTACGCGGGAGACGAGGACGCAGTCGTCGTGCCCGGCAAGGTGCTCGGCGGCGGCGTGCTGTCGAAGAGCGTAACCGTCGCAGCGTTCGACTACTCGTCCTCGGCCGAACGCAAGATAGCCGAGGCCGACGGAGAGCCCCTGCGGCTCGAGGAGTACGTCGAAAGGAACCCCGACGGAACCGACGTGAGGGTGATGGGATGACCTGGTACGTCGACGGCTCCGACGCAGTGCTCGGCCGTCTGGCGAGCGAAGTCGCGTCGCGCGCGCTCGACGGCGAAGACGTCGTCGTCGTCAACGCCGAGCGCATCGCGGTGTCCGGCGACCCGTCGGACGTAGCCGACAAGTACCGGGCGAGAGACGAGCAGAAGAGCGACCGCGGCCCCCTGCATCCCAAGCGCCCGGAGGGCATCGCAAAGCGCGCGGTACGCGGTATGCTCCCGTACCGGCGTGAACGCGGCCGGCGGGCGTACGAGTCCGTCAGGTTCTACGTCGGCGTGCCGCCGGAGGTGGAGGACGAGGAGTTCGAGACTGCGCCGCGCACCGTCGAAGACGTCGGCAAAGGAGACTACACGACGCTCGACAGGGTGAGCGAGAGCATCGGAGCCAACGTAACATGGTAGAAACAGTAAACCAGTCCGGCAAGAAGAAGACAGCGGTGGCGCGCGCCACGGTGCGAGACGGCGAGGGACGCGTCCGGGTGAACTCCCGGCCCGTCGAACTCGTCGAGCCCGAGAGCGCGCGGCTGAAGATGACCGAGCCGTTCCGCATAGTCGATGGAGTGCGCGACGACGTCGACGTCGAAGTCAGCGTCGAGGGAGGCGGTTACTCGGCGCAGGCCGACGCCGTAAGGACGGCGATAGCCCGCGGCATCGTCGACCACACGAACGACGCAGACCTCCGGGACGCCTACCTCGAGTTCGACCGGTCGTTGCTCGTCAACGACAGCCGGCAGAAGGAGGCGAAGAAGTTCGGCGGCCCGGGCGCGCGAGCCCGGTACCAGAAGAGCTACAGGTGATACCATGATGGTGCCAGTCAGGTGTTTCACGTGCGGCAAACCCGTCGCAGGGCTGTACGAGGAGTACCGCGAGCGCGTCGAAGAAGGCGAAGACGCCGAGGAGGTGCTCGACGACCTCGACGTCGAAAGATACTGCTGCAGACGAGTGCTCGTGAGCCACGTCGACCTCGTCGACACCGTCGCACCCTATCAATGAAGCTCAACTACACGCGGTACGAGCGCGCTCGGATCGTCGGCGCGAGGGCGCTGCAGATATCGCGTGGCGCGCCCCCGCTGATAGACGTCGACACCAACGACCCCGTGCGGATAGCGTCGCGCGAGCTAGACCGCGGGGTGCTGCCCATAACGGTGAGGAGGAGGCAGACGTAGCTTGAACGCCCCGATAGACGAGATAGTGTTGCGCGAGGTGCTCGACTCACGGGGCAACCCCACGGTCGAGGCCGTCGTCTACACGTCGACTTCGGTCGGCCGCGCAGCCGCTCCGTCGGGCGCTTCGACGGGAGAACACGAGGCGCTCGAGCTACCTGCCGGAGAGGCCGTCGACCGAGGCCTCGAAGTCGGCGACGACCTGCTCGGGGTAGACGCATCCGACCAGCGCGAGGTCGACGCCGTGCTCCGCGAGGCAGACGGCACGTCGAACTTCTCGGAAATCGGCGCCAACGCCGCCGTCGCGCTGTCTATGGCGGCGGCGAAAGCCGGTGCGAACGCCCGCGGCGTGCCGCTCCACGAGCACGTCGGCGGCGTCTTCGAGACGTCGTTGCCCGTGCCGCTCGGCAACGTCGTCGGAGGCGGCGAACACGCCGAGAGCTCGACCGACGTACAGGAGTACCTCGTCGTCCCCACCGGCGCGTCGTCGTTCGCGGAGGCGGCGTTCGCGAACGCCCGGATTCACGCCGGCGTCGGCGACGTGCTCGGCCGACCCGGCAAGGGCGACGAG
>JBKGYY010000039.1:0-12403 GCA_046545855.1 Halobacteriales archaeon
TTATCTCGTTCTGTGTCCGGCGGTCGTTGACGAGTATCGACGCGAGGTAGATGGCTGCGGCTGCGTATCCCTTGGGGGACTTGCCGCTGGTCAAACCCATCTCGGCTGTCTCCTCGACTATCTCGATGGCTTTGGTCTCGACTTCGTCGGTGACGCCTAGCTCGCTGGCTATCTTGGGGACGAACTCCGCGGGGCTCGTCGGCCCTATCTCGAGCTCTAGCTCGCGGACGAGGTACCGGTAGCTACGGGCTAGCTCGCGTTCGTCGACGCGGCTTACTTCGGCGACTTCGTCGAGCGAGCGCGGGAGGTTCTCCTGTCGGGCTGCGGCGTACAGCGACGCCGCCGACATGGCTTCGGCGCTACGTCCGGGGAGCAGGTCCTCGCTGTGGGCCCGGCGGAAGATAACTGCGGCTATCTCCTGGGTGTGGTCCGGCACGTTGAGTGCGGACGACATGCGCTCTATCTCGCCGAGGGCGTACCGGAGCGTGCGTTCTTTGCCGCGGGCCTGGGCTTGCTTGTGCCACCGCCGGAGGCGTCGCATCTTGTTGCGCTGTTCGCTGGAGAGCGAGCTACCGGAGGCGTCGCGGTCTCGCCAGTCTATCTCGGTGCTGAGTCCGCGGTCGTGCATCGTCTCTGTTATGGGGTTTCCGACGCGGCTCTTCTTGTCTCGTTCGGCCGAGTCGTGTGCTCGCCACTCGGGGCCCTGGTCTACGTATCGGTCGTCTACGACGAGACCGCATTCGTCGCACACGGTCTCGCCGCGCTCGGGGTCCTCTACGACCTCCGTGGCGCCGCACTCGGGGCACGTCAGCTCTCTTTCGTCGTGCTCTCGTTCGTCGTTCTGTCGCTGTTCTTGTGTCGCCTTTTCCTCGTGCTCTTTGTTGTGGTATTCCTCCACTACTGTGCGTTTCTTCACAACGGTTAAGTATTGGTGCCGCACATACTTAAGGGTTTCCTCACCTGTGGTAACTAACCAGAGGTGAACAACCTGAACACACCAGACCAGACGAGGAAGAACGACAGCCGACAGGAGACACCGAAAAGACAAGCGCAGACACGGCAGGACGACAGAACACACCGAAGCCAGACACGACCACCGTCCCAGCCACCGAAAACCTCCGGAGAATACATTAGACGCGGACACCACCAGAAGACATGGCAGGAAGAGTGCTAGTAGCTGTCGACACCTCCGAGCAAGCCGAGAGAGCCTACGACTGGACGCTAGAAGAGATGGACGACGACGAGATAACCCTGTTACACGTGCTCGACCCAATAGACCCCGGCTTCATACCCGGAGTCGACGTCGAACCAGACGGAGAAGACTACCCCGAACGCGCCGCCGAAACCTACCTAGAGGAACTCGCCGAAAGAGGCAGAGAGAACGGAGTCGACGTCGAGACGGTCGTCGAAGAAGCCACCGTCGTCAGCCGTGCGATAGTCGAAGAAGCGGAACGAGGCGACTACGACCACGTCGTCGTCGGCAGCCACGGACGCCAGGGAGCCGCGCGCATACTACTAGGGAGCGTCGCCGAGAAGGTCGTCAGAAGATCCCCCACCCCCGTCACGGTCGTCCGATGAAAACAGAGAACGAACGAACACCGGAGAACGCCCGCGGAGACCACACCACGGGAGGAGGTAGAGCCAGATGAACGAGGACTGGAAGAAGACCCTCCGAAGACAGAGAGACGCCAAGGACGAGTACTTCGCCGAAGACCCCAGGTCGCCCGTGCCCGACGAAGTACGCGAGGACTTCCCCGGCCTCGACTACTACCCAGTCGACGAAACCTACCGCTACGAAACAGAGCTACACGAACACGACGACCCCGAGCGAGTAACCGTGGCGACGAGCACCGAGGGCGAACGAACCTACCTCCGGTGGGGAGAGTTCCGAATAGAGGTAGCCGGCCGAGAGGTCACTCTCCAGGCGTACAAGTCCGACCCCGACGACGACCGGCTGTGGGTGCCTTTCCGCGACCAGACCAGCGGCGACGAAACCTACGGCGCCGGCAGGTACATCGACCTCGAGAGCCAAGTACACGAGAACGAGGACGGCACTTGGACGCTCGACTTCAACGAAGCCTACAACCCAACGTGCGCGTACTCCGACGCCTACGACTGCCCTCTGCCGCCCGCCGACAACTGGCTCGACGTCGCCGTGGAAGCCGGCGAGAGGAAGCCGCCGTGGAAGTGAAGCCGGCTACGCCGGCCGGGACACCGGCATGAAACGCGTCGAACCCTTCGAACGGCACACCGAGAGGTACGACGACTGGTTCGAACGACATCCCGCGGCGTACGAGACGGAGGTAGACGCCCTCAGGCCTCTCGTGGACGACGGCGTCGG
Organism: Halobacteriales archaeon; assembly: GCA_046545855.1. Taxonomy (GTDB): domain Archaea; phylum Halobacteriota; class Halobacteria; order Halobacteriales; family Halorutilaceae; genus JAQZDA01. Next base: position 2,342 of record JBKGYY010000039.1, read on the forward strand.
CCTCGAAGTAGGCGTCGGCACCGGGCGGTTCGCCGTTCCGCTCGACGTAAGACATGGCGTCGACCCCTCCCGCAGGATGCTCGAAGTCGCCCGAGAACGCGGCATCGTGGTCACTCAAGGCGTCGCCGAGAGCCTGCCGTACCGCGACGGCGTCTTCGACGTCGTGCTCGTCGTCACGACCATCTGCTTCGTCGACGACGTCTCGGAGACGCTCAGCGAAGCCGCCAGAGTGCTCGGGGAAGACGGCGCAGCCGTGCTGGGGTACGTCGACTCCGAGAGCCAGCTAGGCCGTCGCTACAGAGAGGAGAAGGAGGACAACCCGTTCTACTCCGACGCCTCCTTCCTGTCGACCGACGACGTACTCCGCGAGCTAGAGGACGCAGGGTTCACGTCGTGCGACGTCGTTCAGACGCTCTTCGACCCACCCGAGGACCTGACCGAGCCACAGGAGACGCGGCCGGGACACGGCGAAGGCTCGTTCGTCGGCGTACGCGCCCGACTGTAGCGCCGGGCTCCACCGACCGGGAGACGGAGACGCAACGATAAAAGGAAAAGAACCCCAATACGTCGACTCCGGCTTGACCCTCTTTACCCTCGTCGCGAACGGAGTCTTCGGCTTCCTGCAGGACTACCGCGCCGAACGCTCTATCCAGCGTCTCCGGGAGATACGGAGTCGACGACCCCTCAGCCGTGCAGGGCGCCGCGGTCGTCGGAGTCGATGGGCGTCCAAGGCACCGACGTAACTCGGGATGCCTCGGACTTTGTCTTGCTCGACGACGACTTCACGTTTTCGCGGCGACGTCGCGTCTCGTCGTCGCTCCGACCGCGACGACGGCCGACGCCTTCGAACGCCAGCCACGGACGACACAGTGTGGTAGAGGGGCGCCGCGTCGTTCAGCCGAGAGCGACGTCGAGGTATAGCATGACGACGACGCCGAGCATCGTGCCGAGCGTCGCCAGACGTTCGTTTCCGCTCGTGTGGGTCTCCGGCACTATCTCGTCGCTGATCACGAACAACATCGCGCCGGCCGCGAAGCCCATAGCGTACGGCAGAAGGGGTTCGACGGTCTGGACGGCGTACGCGCCGAAGACAGCGAGCGGTATCTCGACGACTCCCGCACGCAGGCCCGCGAGCACGGCGTAGAACCGTCGGTCGAGTCCGGCGTTTACCGCTGCTACGGAGACGGCGAGGCCCTCGGGGATGTTCTGTATCCCGATGGCGAGCATCAGGGGGACGGCGTTCGACAGGTCGCCGCTCCCGAAGCCAACGCCGACGGCGAGGCCCTCTGGCATGTTGTGTATCGTTATCGCGAGCACGAAGAGGACGACGGCTGCGAACCTTTCGTCGGCTACGGGGAGGCTCTCGCTCGGCCTCGCGGCGTCCGCGCGCCGACGTCCCGACAGCAGGTAGTGTGCGTGCGGGACGAGGACGTCGGATCGGTCGAGGAACAGGACGCCTAAAACGAGGCCGGCGAGCACCGGCAGGGGGTTTCCGCCCGAGTACTGCTCTATCCCCGGCACGATGAGGCTCGTGAAGCTAGCTGCGAGCATGACGCCTGCGGCGAAGCCGAGCGCGGCGTCCATCGCACGCTGAGACGGGTTCCTCCACACGAAGACCAGGGACGCGCCGAACAGGTTGAGCGTCGCTATAACGAGTCCGCCGACGAGGCCGTGTACGACGGGGTTGGTGCCGAAGACGTCGACGAAGACGTCCTCTAACATCCGGCTGCACCCCGCGAGACATCGGCCATCGACGTATCGATGTCGGCCTCGCGGCATATTTGGTTCGGTCTCGACGCCACGGCGCTGCGTCGGGACAGCCCTGTCTTCCTTCGGCCGCGAACCACCGGACTTTATCTCGCGTGGCCGGAGGTGACGACATGGCTCTCGCGGCCGAGATATCGCTAGTGTTCGTCGCCGGCTTCATCACGGCGCTGGCCACGGGTCTCGGCGCCCTGCCGTTCTTCGTCTGGGACGACATAAGCCAGCGCGCAAACGTCGTGCTCTGGGGCTTCGCCTCCGGCGTCATGGTCGCGGCCTCCGTATTCGGGCTCGTCGACGAAGGCCTGTCGGAGGGCGGCCCGTTCGAGATAGCCGTCGGCGCCGTCGTGGGCGTCGGCCTCGTCGTGGTCGCCCGCGACGTCATCATCGACGCCGAGATAGACCCGCGTGAGTACGAGGAAGCCACTTTCAAGAAACTAGTGCTCATCCTCGGCGTGCTCACGGTGCACAGCTTCCCCGAGGGTATCGCCGTCGGTGTCTCCTTCGCGGACCTCGGTCTCGAAGGCGGCGTCGAGTTCCTGTGGTTCACCGTCCCGTTGCTCGCGGTGTTCATGACGCTCGCGATATCGATACACAACGTGCCCGAGGGCACGGCTATATCGATACCGCTCCGCGCCATGGGAGTTTCGAAGTGGCGGATGGTCTGGTGGGCGGTGTTCTCGAGCCTGCCGCAGCCCGTAGGAGCCGTGATAGCCTACGCCTTCGTCGCCTACGCGCGCGAGGTGCTGCCGTACGGTTTCGGTTTCGCCGCCGGCGCGATGGTGTACCTCGTGCTCACGGAGTTCGTGCCCGAAGCCCTCGACGAAGGCAAGTCGCTCCCCGGCCGCGGGAGACGCGAGCTAGCGCTCGGCGTCTCGCTCGGCGTCCTCCTGATGGTGCCGCTCGCCTACGTCTAGGTCGCTGTATTCGACGTCGGGGGCGAACCACAAACCGTATGGCTTGCTGCCTCGAAACTACTTCGAGTTGGATAAGGCAGAGATAGGTGTGATGGTGCTCGCCGTCGGAGTCGTCGTCACCGGCGTCGTGGCTTTCGGCTCCGACGCCGGCGGCCAGACACCCGAAGCCGTCGACTACGACGACGTCGTCGAGATGGGGGCCGCGGACTCCGAGATACAAAGGGCTCAGCACGCCGACCTGTATCTGCCGCGCGCCCAGGTGTTCTACTCCCAGTATCGGTACGTCGTAGGCTACACCGGCCTCGACTCGATGGTTCTGGAGCTCAAGACCGGGAGACACGAGCGCTCGTGGGGGCGGCCGCTTCACGCCTACGTCACCGACTTCGCGGGCACGGACCCCCGTCCCGTCGAAGGAGGCTTCGAGGCAAACGGAACGCCGTCGTGGCGCGACGCAGACGAAGTCGTGTACGTCGTCGACGGCTCCCGAGTGCTGCCTCTCTCCAGCGAAAGCGAGGCGGAGGGATACGCCGAACGCCACGGAGGAGAAGTCGTCGACATCGAGCAGCTGATAGAGCTCGACTTCCCGTTGCCGGAGGTGTACGACGAAGCCGACGAAGCCCTCGAGAGCCGACGGGAGACGGGCGACGAACGCGTCGACGCCGTCGAAACTTACCTCGAACGCGAAGTCGAAGTCGAAGTCGAACCAAACGGCTCGATACAGCGAGCGGTCGACGGAGCCGAGCCCAACAGCACGGTGGTCGTCCACGAAGGCGTCTACCGGGAGCAAGTCGAGGTCGACCGACCGGTCACGCTCGAAGCCGAGGGCGACGTCGTGCTAGACGGAGGCGGCGAAGGGACGCCGCTGAAACTGACTGCGAACGCGTCGGCCGTCTCCGGCTTCTCCGTCCGGGGGGTCGGCGACGAACTCAGGGGAGCCCGATCGGCGGACGGCGCCCACGAAGCCGAAGCGGACGTCGACGGCGACGACGGCGGCTGGGACAGGACGATAGAGGAAGCCTACGGCAGCAGCGACGCCGGCGTAAGAGTCGAAGCCAGAGACGTCTTGCTCGACGACGTAGACGTCGAGAGCCCGTCGACCGGCGTCCTCCTGCTGGACGCAGACGACACCGTGATACGCGGGTTCGAGTTCGAGGGCGCCGACGACTGGGGCGACGGCTTCATGGGTGTCTCCGCATTGCGTTCGTCGGTCGTCGTCGACAACTCGTCTTTCGAGGGCGGACGCGACAGCGTCTACCTTCACGACGCCGACGAAGCCGTCGTCCGCGACAGCGAGATGCGTGACTCGAGGTTCGGCGTCCACGTAATGTACAGTTCCGGAGCGCTCGTCGACTCCAACGAGGTCCGCGACACCCAGTACGGAGGGCTCGTCTTGATGACGCGGCCGTCCGACAACTACGTCGTAGCCAACGACGTCAGGCGGACTCCCGACGCCTTGATAACCGCGGGAGCGAGGTCTTACTTCGCCGACAACGTCCTCGTGAACAACCGACGAGGGATAAACATGGGAACCAGGGACTCGGTCTACGCGCGCAACGTCGTAGCCCACAACGAGATGGGTGCTCGAGCCTCGAGCATCGTTCCCTCGAACCACGTCGTCGAAAACGACTTCGTAGAGAACGACGTCCAGGTGACGGCGTCGCGAGGCGCGATGCGGATCTGGAGCGCCGACCGCGGTAACTACTGGAGCGACGCGCCGCCTGAAGCGACCTCGTACCGGCCGACCGCCCCCGTGGACTCCAGGGTGACGTCGGTCGACGGAGCCGTGAGCCTCCATCGGTCGCCAGCGTTGCGCGCCACGAGATCGCTCGAAGCCCGCGTCCCCGGGATGAAGAACCGCGGCGTGCTCGACCTCGAACCCCTCGACGGCCCCGTGCGCTACGACGAAGTAGACGTCGAAGACGACGGGAACGAGGGAGAACCCCCGTGATCGACAAGGTGTAACAAGTTTGAAAGACGAAGACCCGCCTCTCGAAGCCAGTGGAATAGGCCATAGATACGGTGACCTCCGGGTGCTCGAAGACGTGACGTCGGTATACGACGCAGGAGAGGTGACAGCGATACTCGGAGCCAACGGCTCCGGCAAGACGACCTACCTCAAGATACTCGCCGGGCTGCTACAGCCGACGGAGGGCGAAGTCGCGCTCTCCGTCGACGACGTCGAAAGAGAGCGAGGCTACCTCCCGCAGCAGCCTTCTTTCAGACCGCGTTTCAGCGTCCGCGAGACCCTCGGGTTCTACGGCGGCTTGCTGGGCTACACCCGAGACGGAGACTACGTCGACAGAGCGCTAGAGGACGTCGGGCTGCAGGAGGCCGGAGACCGAGCGGTCGACGCGCTGTCCGGCGGCATGACGCGCCTCCTCGGCGTAGCTCAAGCCCGGCTGGGCGACCCACCCGTCCTGTTGCTCGACGAACCGACTAGCGGTCTCGACCCGTCGATGACCGCGAGAATATACGAAGTGCTCGGCAAAGTGGCGGACGAAGGCGCGGCAGTAGTCCACACGACCCACGATCTAGACGCGGCAGAGCGAGGCTCCGACGTCATCGAGATAGTTCACGACGGCGGAGTCAGCGTCCGTGGACCGCCCGACGAACTCAGACGAGAACACGACGCATCCAGCTTGCTCGACGTATTCGAAGCCGTCGTCGACGGAGGCGAGGTATCGTGAGAGCGCCGGGCTTCCGCGCGGTGCTCGTCCGGGAGATACGGACTTCGCTCAGGACGCCTTCGACAGCGTTGCTCGCGTTCACCTACCTCGGGCTGGCGCTCGGCGTCGCCTGGTACACCGAGGCCGTCAAAGGCGGCTACCTCGCCGTGGCGGCGTCGCTCGCTACGCCGACCGAACTCGTCGTAGGCGTCGTGGGGTTCGCTCTCGGCTACCGGGTCGTCGTCGCCGACCGTACGACCGGCGAGCTAGATCTCACGAGGACGTACGGGCTGTCGGCTTCGAGCTACGTCGCCGGCGTCTACTTCGGCAGGCTAGCCGTAGTCGCAGTCGTCGTGCTGACGCCAGTCGTCGTGCTCGCCGGCCTCGTGCCGTTCTACGGTGGGCCGCGTACCACGATCGTGGCGTGGCACGGCGGAGTCGACTCCCCGTTGTTGCTGGCTCGGTACGGCCTTCTGAGTCTCGCGTACGGCGCCTCGGCTCTCGCGGTGTCCGTCATGCTGTCGTCGGTGTCGAGGGACCACAGGGCTGCGCTCGCGTCGGTAGTGGTCGCGTGGATAGGTCTCGCTCTCGGAGTCGACCTGATGGTTTCCACCGGTCTGTCGTTCGACGTCGTCGACGAGTCCTGGCTCGCGTGGCTGACGTCGACGTCACCCACGACGGCGTACCGGGGCCTCGTGCTCGAGTACGTCGTCGGAGTCGGGATAGGGGACGTCAGAGCCACGTACCCCGTGCCCAGCCTCCTGGGTCTTACGGCCTGGACCGTCGTCCCGCTGTGGATAGCGAAGCGGTCGGTCTGGTAGCCCCCTACGTGTCGACCGGAATGCGAAGCCGGTTCACAGCGCGCCGAGCAACTCCTGGTCGACGTCGTCGAAGTCGACGAGGTCGCCGCCGTACTCCGCCTGGAACTCCTCGGCGTCTTCGCTGGACGTGAACGGCACGAGCGAGGGGCCCATCGCGCCCTGTGCGTCGGAGTCGACGACCAACGTCGTTCGGTCGCCGTCGACGAAGCCCTCGGCGGCGAGGTGAGCGGTGACGTAGAGCGACCCTCCTTCATCGACTACTTCGTAGTCGAGCGCGGAGTAGTCGGTGACGTAGTGCACCAGCGGCGTCAAGCCGCCGTCACGCCCGTCGAAGTAGTAGTTGTACATGCAGACCAGCGAGCAGAACCAAGCGGGGTCGTCCTCCGACCTGCCTTCGGGAACGTGGTCGTCGTAGTAAGTCTGGGCCTTCGGCCCCGGGTGATCCTCGATTATCATCCCGCACTGGTCGCACGCCTTGTCGTCGTCGAGCGACACCGGCTCCGGCAGGTCCTCGCCGAGACAGCCTGACGTCAGCGCGGCGGCGGCCGCGAGACCCATGAAACCTCGTCTGTCGATCCAGGTGCGCGAGACATCGGGGTAGCGAACTCGCTCCATGTTTGTTCCACGTGCTACGCCGTCTTACGTCTACGGAAATAGATCCATATTCCGGTAACCTCCGAAGCACTTAACCTACGTCTCGATGTAAGCCGGCGCGTGCTACGGGACAAGACGGCGGTAGTAACCGGTGGGTCCAGCGGAATCGGGCGAGCGATAGCCGAGAAGTACGTCGAACAAGGAGCCGAAGTAACGATAACCGGGCGGAACGCCGAACGCGGCCGGGAGACGGCCGAGGATATCGGCTGCACTTTCCGGGAGTGCGACGTCCGGGACTACGACTCGGTCGAACACGTCGTCGACGAAACAGCCGAGGATAGCGGGCTAGACGTCGTGGTGAACAACGCCGGCATCGGAACCCAGGGAAGCGTGGAGGAGATGTCGCTCGACGAGTGGCGTGACACGCTCGACACCAACCTCGACGGAGTCATGCACGGCGTACGGGCCTCGATACCCTGGTTGGTCGAAGACGGAGGCTCGATAGTCAACGTCGCGTCGATATACGGACTCCGGGGAGGCGTGGGCGCTGCGGCGTACTCGGCCTCGAAAGGCGGCGTCGTCAACCTAACCCGTCAGGTGGCCGTCGACTACGCCACCGAGGACGTGCGCGCAAACGCCATCTGCCCGGGCTTCGTCCGGACGCCGATGACCGAGGAAGCGCTCGACGACGACGAGTTCTACGAGTTCGTTCGGCGCAGGACGCCTATGGACCGCGCCGCCGAGCCAGAGGAGATAGCGCCTCTAGCGGCTTTCCTCGCGTCCGACGGGTCGAGCTACCTGACGGGAGCCGCGATACCCGTCGACGGAGGCTGGACTTGCTTCTGACGGTGGCGGGACATCACGAGCACGGGAAGCGACGACGGAGCCACGAGCGAGACAAGACTCAGACGTAGTTTCACCGCACGACGGTGACGGGGACGGAAGCACGTCGGACGACGTCGCCGGCGACGCTGCCGATGTAGCTCTCCATCCGCCTCGACATCCCCTGGTGGCCGACGTAGACTCCGTCGAAACCCTCGTGTTCGGCGTGACGCGCTATCTCCGTAGCGGGGTCGCCGTACAGTAACGTCGAGCCGCCGTCGACGCCGGCCTGCTTCAGCCGTTCCTCGGCTTCGTCGAGCACGTCCAAGCCGCGTTGTTCTGCGTCGACGACGCTCTCCAATACGAGCTTCTCGGCGGCGTCCAGCGCCGTACCGATGGGTTCGTCGCCCCCGAGGTCGTGTAGCTCCGGCTGAACGACGTAGAGGGCTTCGACGTAGGCGTCGAGCGCGCTCGCGATCTCGACACAGGATTCGAGCGCTTCGTCGGACTCCGGCGAGCCGTCGAGCGCGACCAAGTACCTCATGTCTCCCAAGACGAAGTCAAGGGCCTTCAAGCCATCCGTCGTTTCCCGTGCTCTGGAACTACGTCAACCGAGATACGACTTAGCTTCCTCGTCGGAGACCTGACGGAAGTCGTCGAGTACTCGCCGACCGACGAGAAACCCACCGGTGTCTCGGGACAGACGACGTCGTCGGCGAACCCTCGTTCGAGCACGCGTTCAACCAAGAGTTCGCCAGCGTGCAGTCTGTCTCGGTACACCGTTAATCCGACGTCCGCCTGACGAATAAGCGCCCGGGCGGCAGCGCAAGGCGAGACATACCGCGAGACGGTTTCCTAAGACCTGGGAACACCCCGCGCGCTTAACCGCGACGCGGCTGTATCCATCGACATGAACTTCGACGAGTTCATCGGACAGGTTCAGCACCGCCTCGAGCTACCGGACACCGGTCGAGCCGTGAGGACGACGAGAGCTACGTTGACGGCGCTCGGCGAACGGATACCCGAGGGCAACGCCGAAGACCTCGCGGCCTCACTCCCGCTCGAAGTCAAATGGTATCTCACGGGCGCGGTAGGAGAACACGGCCAGCGGTTCGACTGGCAGGAGTTCGTCGACAGAGTCGCCGAGGAGTCCAACGAAGACCCGGCGGACGCCGCGTTCCACGCCCGCGTCGTCGTCGACCTGGTGCACGACGCCGTCCCCGAGTCCGACTTCAGGCAGCTCCGCGACATGCTACCGGAGAGCGCGGACGACGAAAACTGGCGGAAGCTGTTCGAACTCGTCGACGCCGGCGGATGGAGCGAAGCCCACGAAGCCCAGACCGGCGGCGGACCCCAGTAGCCACACCGAGAGAGCCACAAGGACGACCGAGAACACGGGTTAAACGTCCGTACACCGCGCGGTCACATGAACGCGCGGTCGACGTCGGAGTCCACGCTGCCGCCCTGAACCGCGCGCCCGACGTCGTAAAGCCGACGGACGTGGTCGCGCGCCGGAAGCAAGACGTCGACGACGGTCATCACGGCGTCGTCGTACCGCCGGCGGTCGAAGCCTTCGTCGAACGGATAGATCCGCCGGGAGACCTCGACTCCCACGGGAACGCCCTCGCGGTCGTAGACCGAGTAACCGACGGCCTCGCGCGCGAGCGCCCGCGTGAGCGCCGCCGCGAAACCCCCGCGTTCATCGCCCGACATCTCCCGCCACGACGACCTCATGTGCTCGAAAGCCCTCTCGAGATCGTCCTCCGACAGGTCCTCGAGGGAAGCCATCCGCTCGCGCTCCTCCGGCGACGCACCCGACGCACGCAAAGTACCCGCAACCTCGGCGACGGCCTCGTACCGCGCCTCCACACGGAAGTACCGCCAGTCCCCCGAACCGTAGACACGGTAGACCGTGCCACCCTGATCGACCGCGAAACCACTGACGACGACGCCGTCGTCAGACTCCCCCTCCACCTCACCGACGACTTCACCAGAGACGTCAGCGGCGAACCGCTCGACAGTCGAAAGCGCGGAGTCGAACTCGGAGTCAGAGGGCATGCAGAGACGTTCGATAGGGACAGGGAAATAGGTTGCATATATCGTGGTGACTTCGGCTCCAGACACCAAATGGAGAGACAAGTAAGATCGAGGAGGGGATTTGAACTTGGGTCACTTCGCTCGCTTTCGCTCGCTCGTTCCTGCGTTCAAATCGCCCTCTCGGCTCCACTCCACTCACTGCGTTCGTTCCGTTTCGCCGAGGAGGGGATTTGAACCCCTGTGGGCTCTCGCCCACCTGCTCTCGAGGCAGGCGCCTTACCGGGCTAGACTACCTCGGCAACCGCGGTACTTCGTAGAATACGGGGTGACTAAGTGGCTGCGGTTTCGCCGCCGGCGGCCGTCGACGTGTCAGGCTCCTGGCTGCCTCTACTCGAAGGCGTCTTCTTCGATGATCTCGCCGACTGCGAAGTTCTCTTTGACCTC
>JBKGYY010000040.1:0-12002 GCA_046545855.1 Halobacteriales archaeon
TCGAGGCGTTCGAGCGCGACCGAGAGGTGGACTCCGCGTTTGTTGTCGGCGAGGCTGTGTATCTCGTCGACGACGACGTACTCGACGGTGCGGAGCTTCTCCCTGAACTTGGGGCTGTTGAGGAGTATCGCGAGAGTCTCCGGCGTAGTGTTGAGGATGTGCGGCGTGTCGTCGAGCATCTTCTGGCGTTCGTTGCTCGACGTGTCGCCGTGACGTATCGCGTGGTCTATCTCCGTGAGGTCGTATCCGTTCTCCTCGGCGACGTCGTAGACGCCTTCGAGAGGCACCTCGAGGTTCCGGTGGATGTCGTTGGCGAGCGACTTCAGAGGCGATATGTAGAGACAGTAGACGGTGTTGTCTAGCTCTTCTTTCTTGCTCTTGAGGAACAGCTCGTTTATGATGCTGCTGAAGGCCGCGAGCGTCTTGCCGCTTCCCGTCGGCGACGCTATGAGGGTGTTCGTGCCCTCGTGTATCAGCGGCACGGCTTGTTTCTGCGGCGGCGTGAAGTAGCCGCCGTTGACGTCGACGTAGTCACCGAACTCCTCGCGCCACCACTCGCGGAGCGAGGGCTCGAGCACGTCGAGGACGTGGGCGTCGTCTACGTCGCCGGCTTCCGCTGGCCTGGACTCCGAGGACAACTTGCCTGAAACAGGTGTTCGACGCCTAAGACAGTTGTCCTTTCGGGGGCCTGGAGGCCACGGGCGGGGGAGTTATGTTGCCCCGTCGCCTTCCCCTCGACATGAGTAAGGCTTCGACTTCGTTCTTCCACGCCTACGACCTCCGGGGCGTCCACCCCGACGAGATAGGCGTCGAGGAAGCCCGTCGTGTCGGCATGGCGTTCGGCTCTTACGTCGGTGGCTCCGCCGTCGTCGGCCGCGACGGCAGGTCGCACGCGTCCGAGGTGACGGAAGCGTTCGTCGACGGCGTGACTTCGACGGGGTGCGACGTCGTCGACGTCGGCGCCGTGCCGACGCCCGTCGTCTACTTCGTCTCCCACCGCGACTCCGTGGCCGCTGCCGTCGTCACGGCGAGCCACAACCCGCCGGAGTACACGGGCTTCAAGTTCAACCGCTCGGACGGCGTCTCGATGAGCCGCGAGGGCGGCATGAGCGAGATACAGCGTCTGTACGAGACCGGCGACTTCGACGAAGGAGACGGCGACGTCGTCGAACGCGACGTCACCGGCGACTACGTCGCGTTCGCGGCCGACAGCGTCGACGTAGACGGCGACCTCTCGGTGGTCGCGAACTACGGCAACGGAGTCGCAGGCGACGTCGGGACGCGTCTGCTCGAAGCCATCGGATGCAACGTCCACCCCGTCAACGACGACGTCGACGGCGTGTTCCCGGTGCATCCCCCGAACCCGATGGACGTCGAAGCGCGTGCGGCGACTCTCGACGCCGTCGGCCGGCACGACGCCGACCTCGGCCTCGTGTTCGACGGAGACGGCGACCGCGTCGGTCTCGTGCTGCCTTCGGGCTACGTCGACGAGGACACCGTTCTCGCGCTGCTCGCTCGCCGGTCGCTCGCTCGCCGGAAGGGCGACGTCGTCTACGACCTCCGTGCGTCGCGCGCCGTCCCCGAGGTCGTCCGCGAGGCCGGGGGAAATCCCGTGGAGTCCCGGGTCGGCCACACCTACATCAGCGAGGCCGTCCACGAGCGCGACGCCGTGTTCGCCGGAGAGATAAGCGGCCACTACTACCTGCCGGCGTTCGGCGCGCCGTGGGACGACGGCTTGCTCGCCGGCGCCGTGCTCTGCGAGATAGCCGGCGAAGGCGGCCTCGCGGACGAGGTCGCGAGCGTTCCAGGCTACCCGGTATCGCCCGAGCTACGTCTCGACTGCTCGCACGAGGCCAAGCAAGCCGTCGTCGAAACAGTCGCGGAGGCTTACTCGGAGTACGACACGACGACGCTCGACGGCGTCAAGGTGGAGTTCCCCGACGGCGAGGCGCTCGTGAGGCCGTCGAACACCGAGGAGAAGATATCCGTGCGGTGCGAGGCGGAGTCCGAGCAGGAGCTAGAGCGGATCCTCGGTGACGTCGAGGCCACGGTGCGCGAGGCCATCGAGAACGCGGCGTAACGTCCGAGGAGCGTCGTCGCTTCGGTCCGTCAGTCCGTCATATCGTCAGTCCAGCAGACCGGCGGCTTCGTCGAGCTCGACGTCCGGTAGACCGAGGTATACGTCGAAGTCGCCGCCGACCTCTCTTTCGTACTTCTCGCGTGCCACCTCCGTCCGTCGTTCTACTGGGTCGCCGGCTGCGCCCCGATGCCGACGTACCTCCCTGCTCTTGCGTTCGCCGCTCTCGGTCTCGACTTCGACGTGGCATCCGAAGTCCAGGCGGAGTTCGTCGTACCGCGCCAGCGATAGGTCGAACTCCTCCCAGTCGAGGCCGCCGTTCAGCGCCTGGAGGAGCGCCACGGGCTTCCTCTGCGCCAGCAGCTTGAACGCCTCCCTGCGGGTGGGAGCCGAGTCGTGGGCTTCACGCATCCTCCTGAGCGCCTTCAGACGTTCGACCCTGCCTCTCCCGTCGAGCAGGCTGCCGACGTCGACGGCGTCGCTGACGCCGTCGAGAACGTCTATCGTGAGGTCCCAGTCGTGAGATAGTTCGACCTGGTCGTCGAACCACCTGACGTCGGCTTCGTGTTCGGCTAGCTCCGAGGTCGACAGGGCTTCCGAGGACACCTCTCCGGCGGCTTCGTGCAGCCCGAGCGTGTAGCCGACGGAGAAGTTGACGTTGACGGGGTAGAGGACGTCGGCCCTGCGGTGACGGCGCGACAGGTTCTCCATCGCGAGGGTTAGCAAAGTGCAGTCGACTTCGACGGACGCTATGTCGCCGTCGACCGCTTCGGACAGGCTCTCGTAGGCCTGAAGCGGAGCCTGGACGTACGCGCAGCCCGGACGGGGTTTTATCGAGAGCGACCGCGTCACCCAGGCGGAGCCCCAGGCGTCGAGGAACTCCGGTGCAGGCAGGAAGGCGTACTCGTCGAGGAACTCCTCGAGCGCGTGTCGCGCGCCTCTCGCGCCGTCCGCCGCGGCTTCACCGAGACGCATTCCCCGGGCGGTCGGAGCCGCCGCTGTGTAGTCCTTGGCGTGGCCGTCCATGAAGCCGGCGTCGAACGGGTGCTCGGGGCTGTAGAGCGCCAGCCGGACTGCATCGGCGACGGCTTCGGCGTCTCCGTCGAGCCGGGCGAGCACGGCGGCGGCTCCCGCCGCGTGGAGGAAAGCCCACATCTGGCCGTTGTGCGGTCCAACCGTCGCGGCGGCGCCGAGCCGGCCTTCTAGCTCGTTGGCGACGACGACGGACTCCAGGAGCGCGGCGCCGTCGAGCTCGCGCTCCCGACAGGCCTCGACGGAGGCCCAGACTGCGCTGTGTCCCGTGTGGCCGGCGAACAGGTAGTCGTCGTAGTCCTGACTGCAGCTAGCTGCGGCGCGCCGGAACGCACGGCTGTAGGCGTCGTCTCCGTCGCGTGCGTGCACCTCGGAGCCGGCTTCCGCGGCGGCGACCTGGCCGGCGACCTGTATCTCCGCCAGCCGTACGACGTCGTCGGGCACGTCGGACAGGTCTAGCTCCGCGGCCCACTCGCCGTAGGCGTCCAGAACGTCCATCGAGCCCATCTCGGCCGCGGAGCCCATAAAGACACGCCTCGGTCTCCGATGCTTGTTTAGGCGGCCGGGGCCTACGGCCGCCGTGAAGACGTACTCGGCCGACTACCTCCGTCGTTCCCGTCGGGGGATGTGGGACGAAGGGCTGTCGGAGTACGTCGACGTCTCGGACGTCGACAGCGCTCTCGACGTCGGCTGCGGCGAAGGAAGCTTGACGCGCGCGCTCTCGCGGCACGCGGCCGACGTCGTCGGCGTCGACTTCGACGTGTCTCACCTGCGTTCCCTCGGCTTCGCCGGAGTCGTCGGAGACGCCCTGAGTCTGCCGTTCGAGCCGTCGTCGTTCGACGTCGTCGGCTGTCAGGCGTTGCTCGTAAACCTCGTGGAGCCCCGCGGCGCCGTCGACGAGATGTTGCGCGTGTCGTCCGACCGCGTCCTCGTCGTCGAACCCGACAACCACGCCGCCGAGGTGACGTCCACCGTCGACGGAGAAGCCGCTCTCGCGGAGCGAAGCCGCCGGAGGTTCGTGCGTGGCACGGACTCGCGGGCGGGTCTCGGCTCCGACGTCGTCGACGTCTTAGGTGACGCCGGCGGCGACGTCGTCGGCCACTCGGTGCACCGGCAGACGACGGCCGTCGAGCCTCCGTACACGGACGCCGACCTGGAGGCCGTCGCTCGCAGGACTCGGGGCGAGGCGTTCGGCGGACGCGAGTTCACGGTGCCGCAGGAGGAGCTAGATGCTCTGCGGGACGAGTGGCGCGACGTCGGAAGGAGGGCTGCGCGTCAGATGTCGGAGGCTGTCTACCGGCGTAGGGACGTGGTGCCGTTCCACGTCGTCGTGGCCGAGCCTCCGGCGTAGCTGTCGACTTAGTGGCAGGAATAAGGCGGATCGTTCTGCGTTCGATGCTGTCTACGTTGACGTGGGCGTCGTCTCGGCCGGCTTCACATCGCGCCGCCCATGCCGCCCATGCCGCCCATGCCTCCGCCGCCCATGTCCGGCATGTCCTCGTCGTCGTCGCTGCTCATGTCGCCGCCGGCTATGACGTCGTCGATGCGGAGTATCATGACCGCGGCCTCGGTGGCGCTGCTGACCGCCTGGGTCTTGACTCGGAGGGGTTCTACGACTCCGTCTGCCTCCATGTCCTGTATCTCGCCGGTGTTGGCGTCGAGCCCTGCTCTTTCGTCGCCGCCGTCGTGCCTGCTGCGGAGGCTGACGAGCGAGTCGATGCTGTCGAGGCCGGCGTTCTCGGCGAGCGTCCGCGGGATTATCTCGACGGCGTCGGCGAACGACTCGACGGCTAGCTGCTCGCGGCCTTCGACGCTGTCGGCGAAGTCCCTGAGCGCGAGCGCGACCTGTATCTCGGGCGCTCCTCCGCCGGGGAGTATCTCTCCGTCCTGGACGGTCACGCGCACGACTCCGAGGGCGTCGTCTACGGCGCGTTCTATCTCGTCTACGACGTGCTCGGTGCCGCCGCGGAGTATGATGGAGACGCTCCTGGGGTTCTCGCAGTCCTCGACGAAGATCATCTCGTCTCCCGAGACGACGCGTTCTTCTACGGTGCCCGCTCGACCGAGGTCTTCATCGGTGATGTCGTCGATGTTGCTGACTACGCGGCCGCCGGTGGCGCGCGCGAGCTTCTTCATGTCGCTCTTCTTGGCGCGGCGGACGGCGAGTATGCCTTCCTGCGCGAGGAAGTGCTGCGCCATGTCGTCGATGCCCTTCTGGCAGAAGACGACGTTGGCGCCTGCGTCCTTGATGTCCTCGACCATCTCGCGGAGCATGTCCTCCTCCTGGTCGAGGAAGCTCTGGAGTTCGTCGGGCGACGACACGTTGATCTCGGTGTCGGTCTCCGTCTCCTTGACCTCGATGGGCGTGTCGATCAACGCGATGCGTGCGTCGTCGACGCGCTTGGGCATGTTGGCGTGGACGCGGTCCTTGTCGATTATCATGCCCTCGATGAGCTCGCTGTCCTCGACGGCGCCTCCGACGACGGTCTCGACCTTGACGTTGTCGAGGTCTATCTCGCCGTCGTCGACGACGCTCTGGACGGCGCTGACCACGAGGTCGGCGAGGGTTTCCTTGGCTTCCTCGGCTCCCTTGCCTGTCATCGCGGTCTCGGCGATGCGGGTTAGCTGGTCGGTGTCGTCGGCGCCTACGTCGATGGCGTTGCCTTCGAGGGTCTCGCGCGCCTTCTCGGCGGCGCGGCGGTAGCCGCTCGCGATGACCGTCGGATGTACGTCCTGGTCGAGGAGGTCTTCGGCGCGCTTGAGTAGCTCGCCCGCTATGACGACGGCGGTCGTCGTGCCGTCCCCGGTCTCCTCCTCCTGGCTGTCGGCTACTTCGACTATCATCTTTGCGGCGGGGTGCTCGACGTCCATCTCGTCGAGGATGGTGACGCCGTCGTTGGTTATGACGACGTCTCCGATGGAGCCGACGAGCATCTTGTCCATGCCTCGCGGCCCGAGCGTGGTCCTCACGGCCTCGCTGACTGCCTTTCCTGCGGTTATGTTCATGCTCTGTGCGTCTCGGCCCGTCGTCCTCTCGCTGTCTTCGCTGAGTACGAGTACGGGCTGGTTGCCTAGCTGTTGAGCCATCTTATCACCGGTTTCCTCTTGATTCTCGGTTCTATAAAAGGTTTCTCCTCGCGGCCGCCCTGCTAGCTCGTGACACGGACCCTCAAATTTGAGGCAATCGGACGCGGAGCACACCTCCGTCGAAAGACGCGGACGCCGACTCGGCGTCCACCGCCGAAGGCACCCTTATCTCGGCCTCTAGAGGCGGAGGGCTCCCGCCGGACACCCTGCGGTACCCGGGTTCGAGCGTGGGCCGACGCCGAGCCTCGACGTGGAGGACGCCGCTTTCCATCCTGACGTCGACGTCGCCGTCCTCGCAGCCCGGCAGGTCGACCAACGCCACCACCTCGTCTTCCGAGACCAGAAGGTCGTAGTCCGCCGACTCGACTCCGAGGGACGCCGGGACGTCGGGTGCCTCGCCCGACTCGAGGTACCGCTCCAGGCCGGCCTCGTGTCCCGCGCCGACGACAGCGACGACGTCTCCGTTCTCAGACAGGTCGAGCAGCCGGGATGCCATGTAGGCGTCGCGCTCGTCTATTAGAGCGCGCGCTCCACCGGGAGTGAACTCCCGGAGTTCGTCGACGTACTCCTGCACCCGGCCTTCCTCGACGGCGTCGTCTATCTCCCCGGCCGACCGACCGAGACCGAGCGCGGACGCCGCGAGCGCTACGCCCGCCCGAATTCTCTCGAACAAGCTCATCTCGCTCCATATCCGCCGGACGGTGACGTCGACGTCGCGGTCGACGAGCGCGACCGGTACGTCGAGTCGCTCCGCTTCCTCTATCGCCGTCGCCATGTCGACGCCGTATCCCGGGTCGCGGCCGACGAGGTCGCGGACGTCGTCGTACCGGGAGCTGTCGAGCTCGACGGCGACCACGTCGGGCTCGGTCTCGCGTATGGCTTCGCGGACGCGCTCGGCGCTCCGCTCCGAGACGTGCGAGGTGCCCACGACGGTCACCTCTCCGGAGTCGGTCATCGAACGAAGTTAAGACGCCGCTCTCAAACGTCTTTCCACTCCTCGGCTACGGCGCCGTCGAACGACGGAGTCAGAGCTCGAGCGCGAGCATGACCTCGTCGACGTAGTCGCCGTCTATCTTGTAGTGGTTCTCGCGGACGGCGTCGACGTAGCAGCCGCGGCTTTCGAGGTAGTCCACCGCTTCCTCGTTGGTCGCGGGGACGCTCTGGTAGACCTTCTCGTATCCCTCGGAGCGCGCCCACTCGGTGGCGCGACGGAACAGGTGGTCTCCGATGCCCATGCCGCGGTAGTCGTCGAGCACGCCGAAAGTCAGTTCGGCGTTGTGACCGAGCTTCTCGACCTCGGGTGCCTCGACGTGAGCCCAGCCGACTACCTCGTCGTCGACGACGGCGACGAAGAACGTCCGGGACTCTAACTCGTTGTGCCGTAGGAGGACGTCCTGGTGGTCGAGCGCCTCGGCGACGTTCTCGGCTTCTATGTATGTTTTGTCGCTCGTGACCTGTCGGATGACGCCGACGACGCCGCCGAGGTCCTCTTGTCGCGCCGGCCGTATCGAGAAGTTCACGCCGTCCTCCTCGAACTCCTCCTCCTCGCCCATAGACTCGAGCACGACGCGTAGTTCGTCGTCCTCCTGCTCGACGTACCCGTCTCGTTTGAGGAGCGCGAGCTGGTGTCTGAACCTGCGTTCGTCGTTCGGGAAAAGCTCCCTGCGGACGCGGTCGATGTCGACGCTTCCGTGTCGTTCGACGTACTCGTATATGTCTTTGCGGTCGCGGTGGCCGAAGTCGAGTTCTCTGGAGACGTTCATAAGTCCTATTTACGTCTATCTATCATAACTCTTCGGACGAAACCGAAGCAGATAAATAGGAGTTACCGAACTCCGGTGAGGATTCGGGCGACGTCGACGGCGTCGTAGGTCTCGAGCAACGCCTCCGCAGCCGTCCTCAACGTGTACGAATGAGACGCCTCGACGTCGTGACACCAGGCGTACAGGTCGAGAAACGCGTTCAACGCCTCCTCCATCTCGTCGTACTCCCCGGGATGAATCACGTCGAGGCCGTCCGTCCGGGCCTCGACGTAGAGAGCCGTCACCGGGCCGACGCCCTCGACGGCGACACGACGGGCGTCGACCACGACGTCGCCCGGCGCCGACGCACGCGTCCACGTCTCCGCCCGGCGCGACAGAGCCTCCAGCCTCTCGCGCCGCTCGAGCGACCGTCCACCGGACGCGGCATCCGACGCTCCAGCCAACTAACCCTCCCTGAACTCGACGCCCCTGCCGCCGCTCGGATGCCGCCATTCGGTGTCCGCCACGATGGCGCACGTACCGCACTCGACGCACGGCT
This sequence comes from Halobacteriales archaeon, assembly GCA_046545855.1. Taxonomy (GTDB): domain Archaea; phylum Halobacteriota; class Halobacteria; order Halobacteriales; family Halorutilaceae; genus JAQZDA01. The sequence continues at coordinate 8,498 of JBKGYY010000040.1, forward strand.
GTGTGTCGAGGCTGACGGAGCGCACCACGTCGCCGTTCCGCTCCACCGTCTCCTCGCGGTAGCAGCCGCCGCCGAAGCCACGCGCGCTCACAGGGCACGCAGTCACCGCCGCCCCCGAGGCATCGAACGAACTGTCGAGAACCTCGATGTGAGGGTTGCCGACGTCGGTGTCGTACGTCAGGTCGCCGATGCGGTCGAGCAAGCTCTTCGGCTCGAACTCCACCTCGGCCTCCACCTCCTCACCCAGCTCCTCCGCCAGCACCGTCGGAACCGTGACGTAGGGCGTCCGAGTGTCCGGAAGCATACCGAGGAAGAACGGCGACGACATCATCCGCTCCATCAACGACTCCACTGGCCCGCGCCGCAACGTCCACCTGCCGACGCGCGAACGCAGGAATCCGTCCTGAAGACGCGTTATCAGCGCGTTCTCACCGAGACGAGCGAGCGAGTAGCGCCGGGGCCGAAGCTTCCCGAACAAGCCCTCGTCCCGCAGAAGGTCGACGTAGACGTCACCGGGGTCGACGTCCTTCTCACGCGCCTCGACGAAGGCGTCGCCAGCCAACCCCCCCGCCGTCACAGCGTGGTTCATGCCCTTGATGAGAGGCCCCATCGCCTGCATCTGGCCGCCTGCGTCGCCGACGAGAACCAGACGGCCGTCTCCCGGCGACATATGCACGGATTTCTTCGAGTCCGGCGTCAGCTTGGCGCCGTACTCGCGCTCGTCGTAGTCGCCCTGAATCCACCGGTCGAGAAGCGGGTGCGTGAGCAAGGCGTCGAGCAGTTCGTGAGGCTCGGCCTCCTGCTCCACGATGCTGTCTAGGTGGAACACCGTGCCTATCGACAGCGAGTCGTCGTTGGTGTAGACGAAGCCGCCGCCGCGGACGCCGTCGAACAGGTCGCCCGCGAACAGGTGGGCCTCACCCTCGTCTTCGTCTACGTCGAACCGCTCGTCTACGGCGTCGGCCGGCAGGTCGACGACGGCTTTCACACCCTGGAACCACTCGTCGGGTTCCTCCCAGTCCATCATGCCGGCGTCGCGCGCGAGCTCGCTGTTGACTCCGTCGGCCGCGACCACGAGGTCGGCCTCTATCGGCTCTAGCTCGTCGCACGTGACGCCGACGACCTCGCCGTCGTCGCGTAACAGGCCGTTGACGCTTACGCCTGTGAGCACACCTCCACCCGTCTCGCTCGTCATCTCGTGGACGCGCTCCTCGAGCCACGAGTCCATGCGCCTGCGGAGCACGCTGTCCGACCACTCGGTGTCGTGCTCGTGCAGCCGGGTGAGGTCGATCGACTTCACGCGGTCGCCGGCGACGTTGTGCATCCTGTACTCGGTTATCGGGCGCTCGGTGGCTTCGTCGCGGAAGCCCGGGAACAGGTCGTCTATCGTGTACGCCGCCGACTCCTCGGCGTATATCAGGCCGCCGGAGACGTTCTTCGAGCCGGATTCGACGCCGCGTTCGAGCACGAGGGTCTCGACGTCGTTGGCGGCGAGCGACGCCGCCGCGGCAGCGCCGCCGGGGCCGCAGCCCACGACGACGGCCTCGTAGTGCTCGTGTTCAGTCATCGTCACCACCTCCGACGACGGCTTCTACGTCGCCGGTTTCGACGGCTTCCGTGAGACGCGGGAGCACCTCGAACAGGTCGCCTTCGACGAAGTAGTCGCTGAAGTCGCGTATCCGTGCGTCGGCGTCGGTGTTTATCGAGACGATGGTGTCGCTGCCGTCCATCCCGACCTTGTGCTGGACGGCTCCGCTTATGCCGGCGGCGACGTAGAGCTCGGGTTCGACGACCTGGCCGGTCTCGCCTATCTGTCGTTCCTCGGCCGTGTACTCCTCGACGTGGGAGTCGAAGTCGTAGCTCGCGGTGACGACGCCACGCGTGAGACCGAGTCCGGCGTCGTCGAAGGCGTCGACTAGGTCGAGACCCAGTTCGATTCCGCGCGTGGGGTCGTCTCCGATGCCGCGGCCCAGGGCGACGACGACGTCGTGTTTCGACAGGTCGACGCCTTCATCGAGCGTGTCGTGTTCGATGACCTCGACGTCGAACCAGTCGGTCTCGAACTCGATGTCGTGTTCGACTACGAGGCCGTCGCGTTCCGTGGGTTCGGGCACGGGGAAAGTACCGGGTATCACGCTAGCGCCCTGCGGGTGGAAGTCCCTGTCGGGGTTGTCGAGACAGAGTATCGTGCTGTACTCGAAGCCGCTGAAGTCCGGTCGCTTCATGTGGAGCACGCGCTCGAACGTCTTCGTCGTGCCTCGTTCGCCGGTCTTCATCGGGTTGGTCTCCTCGTGCTCCTCGATGAACAGGTCGCTGCAGTCGCTCGCGAGACCGCTGTCGAGTTCGGCCTGGACCTGCGCGCTCAGGTCGCGTCCGTTGTTCGTCGCGGGGAAGAGCACGTACCGGGGTTCGTCGTAGTCCCGCCAGTCTGCGTCCGAACGCATGGCGTCGGCGACGGCCATCGCGTACGCACGGTGGACGTACCGTTCGAGCCGGGGGTCCTCGACGTAGACGGCGACGTCGGCGCCGTACTCGACGCTCTCGTGCGCGATCTCCTCGACGTCGTCTCCGACGACGACTGCGACGACGCGTTCCTCGTCGCCGTAGTCGTCGGCGTACCCGTCCATCAGGTCGCGTGCTTTGCCGAGCATCTCCTTCGAGACGTCGAGCATCTCGCCGGCCTGGGTCTCGCAGTAGACCCACATGTCGCGGTATACGCCGTCTTCGAGCTGGCTGAGATACTGTTTGTCTTCCGTCGGGTGCGAGAGGCCGTCGTCTTCCTCTTCCTCTTTCTCGCCGTCTTCTCCGTCTTCGTCAGCTCCGGTGTCTCCGTCGCTATCCGCCGACTCACCCTCGACTTCTTCGAGCCGGCTCTGTATAGCCTCGCGCGCCGTCTTCCGGTCCCTGCCGTCCTCCTCGGCTTCTAGCGCCTCGCGTAGCACGCTGGCGTCGTCTACGTCGTCGAGCGCCTGCTTCAGCTCGTCCACAGTGTGGTCGGATGGATCTATCTCCATCTACGTCACCCCGCGTGCTCCGTGACAACGTCCAGCACTTCGGCCATGCCCTCGTCGTCGTCGGGGTCGACCAACGTCGCGTCGCGTTCGGCCGGCGGCTTCGGTATGGGGTCGACGCCCGCGACTATCGTGGGCGAGCCGTCGAGTCCGACGTAGTCGGGGTCGAGGTTGAGGTCCTCGTGGTCCCAGGTCGTCACGTGGTCCTCGAACTCCTCGGCGCGCTCGCGTGTCTCCTTCCGTAGCCGCTTCCGCCTGAGCCTGTGGCTCGCCTTCCTGTACGACGTCTCGAACTCGGGGTCGGTGACGACGACGGCGGGCGTGTCGCAGGCGACGGTCTCTATCTCGTCGGGGTCGCCTTCGACGAGGCGTTTGGCGCGGATGCGGCCGTCGTCCTCGTCGTACGTCATGTTGATGACGTGGGTGAGTATCGGCCATCCGAGACACCAGTCGGTCTGCGGTCCCGTGTGGCCGGTCTCTCCGTCGGCGGTCTT
>JBKGYY010000041.1:0-11737 GCA_046545855.1 Halobacteriales archaeon
GAGCATCGTCTTCTTCGAGCCCATCGAGCCCGATATCCAGTCCATCGAGCCGCCTTCCTCGACGAGCGCGCGCTTGGTGTTGAGGTTGTATGTGTTCTTGCTCCAGTTCTGCACCGTCGAGTACTGGACGCTGGCGTCGCGGCCGACGAAGACCTCGACGCAGCCCGCGTGGAGGTTGTGTCGGCTGTACATCGGCGCGCTGCATCCCTCGATGTAGTGGACGTCGGCGCCGTCCTCGGCGATTATCAGCGTGTGTTCGAACTGCCCCATGCCCTCGGTGTTCATCCGGAAGTAAGCCTGGATGGGCATCTCGACGGTGACGCCCTCCGGGATGTAGACGAACGAGCCGCCGCTGTGGACGGCGCCGTGGAGGGCCGCGAACTTGTTGTCGCTCGGCGGCACGCACTTCGTCATGAAGTACTCCTCGACGAGCTCCTCGTGCTCCTGTATCGCGGTGTCGATGTCGGTGAAGACGACTCCTTTCTCCTCCCACTGTTCCTTCATGTTCTGGTAGACGACCTCGCTCTCGTACTGGGCGCCGACTCCGCCGAGCGCCTCGCGCTCGGCCTCGGGGATTCCGAGCTTCTCGAACGTGTCCTTTATGTCGTCGGGTACGTCTTCCCAGTCGCCTTCGCTCGTGCTGTCGTCGGCCTTGAGGTAGGGGACTATGCTCTCTATCTCTAGCTCGCTGAGGTCTGGGCCCCAGTCGGGCATGGGCTTGCGTTTGAAGTGCTCGAAAGCCCGGAGTCGCCGTTCGAGCATCCAGTCGGGCTCGTCTTTCTCCTCGCTTATGTCGCGTACGACTTCCTCGGACAGGCCTTCGGGGCTCTTGAAGACGGCGCGCTCGGGGTTGCGGTGGTCGAAGCGCTCCTTCTGCGCCTCCTTCCATTCTTTTGTATCTGTGCTCATGCTGTTGCCTCTTGGTCCATCTAGGCGCCACGCGTACCTTAACTTTGTTGGCTCGGACCGTGTTTTTCCGGCGAAGGGGCTGAATCTTCAGGTAGCCCCGTAGAGTGTTTCCGTTCCGGCCAATATCTCTTACTTTATGGCAGACTGAGGTTTCGGCGGACGTAAGAGAAAACAGCCTGCCTACAGGTTCGAAGCACCAGAGCCGCCGTCGACCGGCACCGCCACGCCGTTGACGTAGCTCGCACGCTCCGACAGCAGGAACGCCACGACGTCACCGAGCTCGCGGGGCTCGCCGACACGGCCGAGAGGCACGTCCGACGACCACTCCGCCAGCCCCTCGTCGTACGAAGCGTGTTCGCCGCGCTCAACCGCCTGCTCGACTAGCTCGCGTATACGCGACGTCTCGTGCGCACCCGGGAGAACCGCGTTACACCTCACTTCGGGAGCCAGCTCCCGCGACAACGTCTTCTGCAGCCCGACGACAGACATACGGACGCTGTTAGACAGCACGAGGCCGTCGAGAGCCTCCTTGACGCTCCGCGACGTCACGTTGACGACGCTGCCGCCGCCGTCGACGAGGTACGGCTCCGCCTCCCTGACCACGCGGACGACGCTCATAACCAGGAGGTCGAAGGCCTCGTACCAGTCTTCGTCCGACGTCTCCACGAAAGGGCCGCTCGGGGGCCCTCCTGCGCTCGTGACGAGGTAATCGAGTCCGCCGAGGCGTTCGACGGCGTCGTCCACGAGGCCGACGGCGCCCTCCTCCGTCGAGACGTCCGCCGCTACGCCGTATACGTCGCCGTCGCCCGCATCCGAGAGCGACGCGACGGCGTCGTCGAGACGCCCGCGGTCGCGGCCGTTCACCACGACGTCACAGCCCTCCTCCACGAGAGCCTCCGCACACGCGAAGCCGAGGCCGCTCGAAGAAGCCGTGACGAGCGCCCTGCCTCCGTCGAGACCGAGGTCCATGTCGAAGCCAGCGCGCGGGACGTCTAAACGCCTTCGATGGCACGCGAGCGCGGACCGACGTACCGGACTCCGAGCCGGCTCCCGCGAACTACCCCTCGTCCCGATGGTACCTCGTCGCCTCTATCAACGGATGAGGAGCGTAGTCGATGACCTCGACGTCCGATATGCTCGACAGGCCCGAGCGCTCCGCCGAGCGCTCGATGCCCAGGTCGACTTCGTCGGGGACGACTATGACGTAGGCGTCCATCTCCTCTATCTCCAGGCGGTCGGCCGCGATCATCCGGTGGTGTCCGTCGACTAGAAACAGGCGGTCACCGCGCTCTATCACAATCAACGGTTCCGCGAGACCGCGCTCTAGCTCGTAGATACGGCCGTCTAGCTCGTCGGCGTAGACCCTGTCCTGCGTCGGAGTGAGCTCGGCGATGGGTACCGTCCGGCGCTCCTCCTCGACCTCGACGTCGTGAATCGTCTCGAGCGTCTTCATGAGCTTCCAGACCTTGCTCGGCGTCACGCGCTCTATCTGCGACCGGATTACGTCGGAGTTCGAGATGATGCCGACTATCGTGCCGTCCTCGTCGACGACCGGTAGCTTCTGTATACCCGACCTCAGTATTACGCGGGCGGCGTCGTCGACCTTCATCTCGGGTTCCGCGACAACGAGGTTCGTCGCCATGAACTCCTCTATAGGGTCGTCCTCCTCCTTCCCCAAGAGGTCGTTGGCGCTCACGAAGCCGCGGAGCTCGCCGTCCTCCTCGACGGGGAAGCCGCTGTGACCGCGGTTCTCCATCACCTTCTTGATGACGTCCGACACCGTGGCGTCGACGGACACGGTGACGACGTCCCTCGTCATGTACTCCCTCACGCGTGGCTTCGACGACGACTCCATCTAACCCCGCCTACTCCCTCTACGTCCATAACTCTTCACAGACAGCCACGTCGCCTCCGAGTGGCCCGCGACGGCGTCCGAGACGGAGTCGACGCCGAACAGGTGGCTGTCGCAGGCGCAGTCCGAGCAGCCGAAGCCGTCGACCGGCGTCCCGGGCGTCGCCGCCGCCGTATCGCACTCGCCGGCGTCCGACCGAACGACCGCGCGAGGCCGCACGGCGTCGTCGACCGACAGGTAGTCGACGTGCCAGCGCGTGACCGAGCGCTCGCCGCGCAACGTCCCGATATGCCTGTCGACGCGCGCGAAGCCGCCCGGTCCGCGCGCGCTGCCGACGTAGGCGTACAGGCCAGCCGGGAGGTAGAGCGCGCCTAGCGCTCCGACGTCGACTTCGACGTCGTCCACCAAGTCCACCACGAGCGAGTACGTTCCCTCGTCCACGCCCCGGGAACGAGCCAACGGTACTTCAGGCCAGCGTTACGCCAGCGACGAAGCGGCCTCCAGCCTGACGTCGACGTCGTCGGTCAGCGGCGAGCCGTGTCCCGGGTAGACGACGTCGACGTCGAGCGCCCGGAGCCTGTCTATCGAGCGCGCGAGCGCCTCGGAGTCTCCACCGGCCGTCGAACCCGGCGCGCCGTCGCCCGAGACGACGTCGCCCACGAACACCGCGTCGTGCTCGTCGACGTAGAACGACACCGAACCCGGCGTGTGACCCGGCGTGTGGAGCACCCTGAATCCGGGACCGAAGTCGAGGTAGTCGCCTTCCTCGACTCCGACGAAGTCGACGTCGTAGAAAGCCTCCGAGAGACCCATCTCTCGCGCGGCGCGGTCCATTACGCTCCGGCGACCGAAGACGTAGTCGCGCTCCCGAGGGTGCAAGTAGACGTCCGCGCCCGAGCGCTCGACGTAGTCACGGAGACAGCCCACGTGGTCTACGTGGCCGTGCGTCACGAGCACGCGGTCGACGTCCGGCAGACGGTCGGCCGAGAGCCCGACGTCCACGAGGACGTCGCCGACGCGGTAGACGTTGCAGCCCCGGCCGACGGTCTCGACGTTCATGCGAGGAGGGCGTCGGCTGCCGACGTCGCGGACTCCACGACGGGAGCGAAACCGAAGAGCAGAGCCACCGTAAGCACGGCGGCGACGGCGATGGCCGCGCCGAGAGCCTTCGGGACGCCTTCGGACTCGACTTCGCCGTCCTCCAGCCACATGTGACGCACGACCCTGGTGTAGTAGAACAACGAGAGAGCGCTGTTGACGCCTCCGAGCAACGCCAGCCACCAGAGGCCGCCGTCGACGGCGCCGCCGAACAACACGAGCTTCGACACGAAGCCACCGCCGACCGGCAGGCCGGCGAGCGAGAACAGGAAGACCGCCATCGCGACGCCGACTAACGGCGCGCGACGGCCGACGCCCGCGTAGTCGACGTAGTCGTATCCGACCTCCCAGACGTCGTCGACTAGCGCCACCACGAGGAACGCGCCCGTGTTCATCACGACGTAGACCATCAGGTGGCTCATGCCTGCTCCGAGAGCCAGCGCGGAGTCGCCCGGAGAGGCCGCCGAGTACGCGGCGACGGCCATGAGCACGTAGCCAGCGTGCGCAATCGAGGAGTACGCGAGCATGCGCTTCACGCTAGACTGAAGTGCGGCGGCGAAGTTGCCGTACGTCATCGTCACCGCCGACAGCACCATGGCTGCGTACACCCACTCGCCTCCGCCGGCGAACGCCGTCGTGACGACACGGAACAACAGAACGAAGCCCGCGGCCTTCGACGCCGACGACAGGAACGCCGAGACGGGAGTCGGCGCTCCCGTGTAGGCGTCGGGCGCCCACGCGTGGAACGGCACCGCGGCGACCTTGAACGCGAGACCCGAGAGCAGGAACAGGGAGCCGACGCCGAGCAAGCCCGTGTCGGCGGCGCCCGCGGAGACGGCCGACGCCACGCCCTCGAACTCCAGCGAACCCGTGGCGGCGTAGACGAGCGTGATGCCGTACAGGAGGACGGCGCTCGACACGGCGCCGAGCACGAAGTACTTGACGCCGCCCTCGACCGACGTCCGTCTGCCGCGTGCGAACGCCACGAGGGCGTACGACGGAAGCGCCGCCGTCTCGAGCGCGACGAACGCCGTCACGAGCGAGCGAGCCGACGACATCAAGAGCATGCCCGTGCACGCGAACAATACGAGTGCGGCGTACTCCGTCGCCGAACCCCCTGCTTCGTCGCCCAGCGTCGGCAGGTAGTCGTGGCTCGCGAGCAAGACGAGAGCCGTGGCAGCGAGCACGGCGACGTTGAAGTAGAGCGACAGGCCGTCGACGGCGATAGCGCCGTCGAACACCGTGACGTCGGTGCCCCAGAGGTAAGCGCTCGACACGCCCGCGGCGACGACGGCGGCGAACGCGAGCGGCAGCGCGACGTCGTTCGAACGCCGAGGCCACACGACGTCGACTGCGAGCACGGCGAGCGCCGCCGAGAGCACCGTAAGCTCGGGGAGGAGCGGCGCGAGGTCGGCGGACGCGAACCCCGGGCTCAACCGAACTCACCTCCCGCTACGACGTCGACTACGTCCGCCGTCGAACTCCCTATGGCGTCGTAGACGACGTCGGGCTGCACACCGAGCAACAGTATGGCGGCGAGCACGACGAGCAAGGGCGCGGCCTGCCTGAAGCTGACGTCGGCCACGCGCGGTCGTCCGCCGTCCGCGGCCGCCGCGGAGCCCAGACGTAGTTCGCCGTAGAACACGCGCTGGAGCGCGAACAAGAGGTAGCCGGCGACGAGCACGACACCGAACATCGCGAGCGCAGTCACGAGCGGCGCGTAGGGCACGACGTCGGAGGCCATGCTCCCGAGGAAGACGAGCACCTCGGCGGCGAAACCCGACGTCCCCGGCAGACCCATGTAGGCGAACGCCGCCACGAGGGTGACGCCCGTGAGCACGGGCATAGAACGCCACAGCCCCGATAGCTCGCGGACGTCCCTCAACCCCGTCTCGGCGTAGACGGCGCCGACGACCATGAACATCAATCCGCTGATGAGGCCGTGCGAGATCATCTGGAACGTCGCGCCGCCGAGCGCGAACTCGGTGTACGCCACGAGGCCGAGGGTGACGTACCCCATGCTGGATATCGAGGAGTAGGCGACTATGCGCTTGAGGTCGGTCTGCGCCATCGCGAGCAACGCGCCGTAGACCACGCTGACGACGGCGAGCGCCGCCACCGGGAGCGCGAGCGCCACAGCCGACTCCGCGAGCACCGTGAAGTTGAACCGCAGGAGGCCGTAGCCACCCATCTTCAGGAGGACGCCGGCGAGCAGCACGCTGACTGGAGTCGGCGCCTCGACGTGTGCGTCGGGAAGCCAGGTGTGGAACGGCACGACGGGCACCTTGACCGCGAAGCCCACGAACGTGACGGCGAACGCCGCGAGCGCCAGGTGTTCGCCGGAGACGCCGAAGTAGCCGTCGAGCCAGCCCGAGTGCACGGCGTGAGTCAGCTCTATCATCGAGAACGACGTCACGCCCGAGTTGAAGTACAGCGCCACGGCGGCGACGAACAACGCGAGAGACGCCACGTTGGTGTAGACGAGGAACTTCATGGCTGCGTAGCGCGAGCGCTCCGAGCCCCAGAAAGCTATCAGGAAGTACATCGGCAGCAAGACGGCCTCCCAGAACACGAAGAACAACATGAAGTCGAGCGCCACGAAGACGCCTATAAGGCCGGCCTCGAGCCCGAGCACGAGCGCGTAGAACTCCTTCCTAGCGCGGGTTATGGCGCGCGGTGCCGACGCTATCGCCACCGTCGTCAGGAAGGCGCTGAGCACGACGAGCGGCATCGAGACGCCGTCGAGACCCACGAGGTAACGCGCCTCGATCCCCGCGAGGTCGAACCACGGCGCCACCTCGCCGAGCGCGACGTTCGAGGCGTCTAACAGAGCGTTGCCGTCGGCCTCGAACTTCGCCAGCCAGACGTAGAGCGACAGCGCGAGAGGCGCGAGCGAGACGAGCAACGCGGCTCTCTCGGCGCTCCCGTCGCCGCGCCACCTGCCGACTGCGTACGTCACGGCTGCGGCGGCGAGAGGCGCTACGACGAGAGCCGTCGTCCACGGCACCTCCATCTACAACCACCCCCCTACGAGGCCGAAGACGACGACGAGAGCGAGCAGACCGAGCGCGAACACGAGGACGTAGTGCGTGACGACTCCCGTCTGCATCCGGCGGAGAGCGTCGCCGCTGCCGAGAGACACCGACGACGTCGCGTCCACGGCTCCGTCGACGACGTCGGCGTCGAACGCGTCCATCATCCTCGACGTCCGCAACGAGACGTCTTCGGCGAGCCAGACGTAGACGTCGTCGACGTAGTACCGTTGCTCGAGCACCTCGGTGAACGCTGGCGCGCGGCTCCGGAGAGGCTCGGTCGCACCCGCGTAGAGCCAGAAGCCCGCTGCCGCGCCCGAGAGCGCGAGGGCGAGAGCGCCGAGCGACAGCCCGAGACTGTGTTCGACGTGCGACGCGTACCCCGCGCCCGAGGCGACGGCTTCGTAGTACGCCGCCGAACCCAGGTAGTCCGGCAGCAGTTCGACGCCGAGCGGCACGGCGTAGACGAAGCCCGACGCGAGCGCGAGAACGCCGAGCACCGCGAGCGGAAGCCGGGCGGTGAAGCCGCCCTCGCGTGCCTCCCGGGCGTCGTCCGTCCTGGGTTCACCGTGGAACACGAGCGCGTGCATCCGGAACGTGTAGAAGCCCGTCAAGACGACGCCCGCGAGGCCGAACGCGAACGGAATCCAGAGCAACGGCTCGTTCGCGGCGTTCGTGAGGGCGCTCGCGAGCGCCTCGTCCTTGCTCCAGAAGCCGCTGAACGGCGCGACGCCGGCGAGAGCGAGCGAGCCCGCGAGGAACGTCCAGTAGGTGACGGGTAGCCTCCGGCGGAGGCCGCCCATCCGCCACATGTCCTGCTCGTGGTGGAGGGCGACGATGACGCTGCCGGCGCCGAGGAACAGCAGCGCCTTGAAGAACGCGTGGTTGACGAGATGGAAGACCGCGGCCGTGTACCCGCCGGCGCCGAGCGCGAGCATGACGTAGCCGTACTGGGATATCGTCGAGTACGCCAGAACCTGTTTGACGTCGTCCATCACGAGCGCCATCGTCGCCGCGAACAGCGCGGTGAAGCCGCCGAGGTAGGCGACCACGAGCAACGCCGTCGGCGACAGCGCGTACAGCTCGTAGGTTCGAGCTACGAGGTAGACGCCGGCGGCGACCATCGTCGCCGCGTGTATCAACGCGCTGACGGGAGTCGGCCCCTCCATGGCGTCGGGAAGCCAGTCGTGCAGCGGGAACTGCGCGGACTTGCCGACGACGCCGCCGAGCAAGAGGAGGGCGACGGCGGTGACGGCCGTCGACGGCTGGAGGCCGAGGACTTCGTCGCCGGCGTCGAGCGCTGCCTCGGCGGCGGCGAACACCGACTCGGGGCCGTGGAACGCCAGCGTTCCGAATCCAGCGTAGACGACCGCGACGCCGACGAGCAGGAAGTAGTCGCCGAACCTCGTGACGAGGAAGGCTTTCTTCGCCGCGCTCGCGGCGCTCGGGCGGTCGTACCAGAAGCCGATCAAGAGGTAGGAGCAGAAGCCGACTAGCTCGAAGAAGACGAAAGCCATCAGGAGGTTGTCGGCGAAGACGAACGCCTGCATCGAACCGAGGAACAGGGTCATAGAGGCGTAGTACCGCGGCAACCCGGCTTCGCCTTCGAGGTTCATGTAGTGGTAGGAGAACACGATGACGAGCAGGCCTACGAGGCCGACGACCGACGCGAACAACGCGCTGAGGGGGTCGACGAGCAAACCGAAGCTCAGGCCGTCACCGGTCGAGCCCGCTATCCAGCTGGCTTCGGCGGCGACGAATGCGTCGAGGTCGTGGAGATGTATCTCGAGCGCGAGCAGGACGCTGGCGGCGAACGAGACGACTGCGGCGACGGCGGCGAGCAACGTCGCCGGTAGATCGAACCTCCGGCTTAGACTGCCTCCGACTACGACGGCGGCGAAAGCCGCTAGCGGCGCGAGAGGCACGAGGAGCGCGGCGACGCCGATGGCTCCGTCTACGGCCACGCTACCACCTCATCCTCCTCGGCACGGTGACGTCGACGGAGCCGTGCGACCGGTAGAGCGCTATGAATATCCCGAGGCCGACGGCGACCTCGGCGGCGGCGACGGCGAGCACGAACAGCGCGAACGCCTGGCCGCCGACGTCTCCCGTCTGGCTCGCGAGCGCCACGAGGTTGAGGTTGGCGGCGTTGAGCATGAGTTCTATGCAGATGAGGACGACGACGGCGTTCTCGCGCGTGAGCACGCCGTAGAGGCCTACGGCGAACACGAGCGAGCTCAGAACCAGGTAGTGGCTAGCTGGAACCATCGTCGTCACCTCCGTCGCCTCCGACGCGGGGTTTGCGTTCGACCGTCGCGCGGAGCACCTCGCCGCGTCTTTCGCTCGGTCGGGCGAGGTAGAGGCCTGCGACGAGCGCTGCTACGAGGAGCACGGCGACCATCTCGAAAGCCGCGAGGTGTACGTCGAAAATCGTCTCTCCGAGTGCGGCGGTGACCGGTGGTTCGACTCCCCTCGGCGTGCCCACGAGGGCGTCGGCGTCTGCGGCCGTGCGGGCGACTACGGCGAACAGCCCCGCGACGACTGCCGCGTGCCAGGGTCTCGGTCGCTGTAGCTTCATCCTGCCTCCTCGGAGGCGTCCTCTCCCTCCACGGTGCTACGCATGAACATGACGGCGAACGCGATGAGGACGAGGACGCCGCCGACGTATATGAGTATCTGGGCTGCCGCGAGGAACTCGGCCTCGAGAAAGACGAAGTGGGCTGCGACGCTGACGAGCGCGACGCCGAGGAGCAGGGCGTCGTAGAAGACGTCTTTCACGACGACGACGCCCACGCTAGCCCCCAGCGTGATGGCGGCCAGCACCGCGAACACGGCTAGTTCGGCTGCCATTGATTCTAGGGTGTCGACGTCCGACTACTTGTTTTTTGTTTCGGTTTGAGTGGCGTGATACAATCGAGCCTGTGCGGCGTCGAATGCGGTGTGCAGGAGGGGTTCGCGGGAGTCAGGCTACGGCTTCGCCCTCCTCCGCCAAGCCGCTCCAGAGCCACTCCTCGCAGAACATCTGCCACCAGTAGTCCTCGAGGCTCATGTTGATGGGGTTGGCGTTGTCCTGCATGCACGAGCGGACGAACTCGGTGTTCTCCTGGATGTACTTTCGGACGAGCCTGCGTTCGTCGCCGTAGAGGTAGTAGACGACGTTGGTCTTGCCGCGGGACTTGCTCGAGCCCGTGTTCGACCTGGTTACCTTGAAGCTGCCGACGTAGCTTCTTTCGCGTGCGCTCGGCGGCCTCGGCAGTTCTTCGGCGGTCGCGGGGCCGTGCTGCCGCAGGTGCTGTATCACCTCGTTGTCGGCCGTGCTGTCACTGGGTCTGGAGCCTGACTGGGACATCGGAGCCACCCCTGTGGGGCGTGTTAGCTTGCGTCACAAATCACGTCCCTACTATACATATCTTCTGGTGAGGTGTCCGACGCCCGGCGGACGTCACGCGAACTCGTCGAGCTTCGTCGTCCGCTCCGGGACGACGTCCGACGGCTCTAGCTCGACGTGCTCGAAACCCCTGGAGCGCAGCCGCTCGCGCGCCCCGTCGCTCACCGACGGCGCCGCGAGAACCCCGCGGACGTCGCCGTAACCCCGCCTGCGGTAGTCCTCGACGTACCTGCCGAGCTGGTCGACGGTCTCCGCGCCCGCGGTCTTCCGCTTTAGCTCGACGACGACCGGGCGGCCCTCGGAGTCCCGGCCGAAGACGTCGACGCGGCCGTAAGCCGACTCGCGCTCCGTCTCGACGACGCGGAAGCCCTCCTCGATGCAGCCGGGGTCGCGTACGACCTCGTCCTTCATGTCACGCTCGCGCCTCCGGAGCCTGAGGTCCACTCCGTCGACGAGTCGCGACCTGACGACGACCTGGACGTCGCGGAACCACGCCTCGAGGTGCTCGCGCGGAGACGTGCTCCTCGACCTCAGGACGACGGCGTCGCCCTCGCTTTCGACGCGGGTCGACGAGCCCGGAGGCATCCAGTTCGCGGGGTCCGAGCCCGTCGTCTGGTGGACCAGCAAGCTTCCGTCGGGCTTCACGAGCACTACGCGCTCGCCCCAGTCGAGCAACGACGACGCGCGGCCCTCGTACTCGACCCGGCAGTCGCCGACGGCGACCACGAGACCGCTTCCCGACAGCCCCGTGCGTAGGAAGGACACTGCGTCCTCTACCTCGGGTTCGACGACCGACTCCGACCTGCCGCGACGGTCCCTCGACACCATCCAGGATAAGTCTTCGGAGAGCCTCTTACTTGTGAGTTTCCAAGAGAGCGAGCGGAGACAGGTGACCTCGACGGACGAGTAAACTAAGGTTCCGGCGCTGACCCGTCTTCGACCTCGCGTATCTGGTCGACGACGGCGTCGATACCGTCGTCGACGAGTTCCTGCGCCCGCGCCTCGACGACCGCGGCGGCGATGACCTCGCCTACCTCGTCGACAATCTCGTCGGAGTTACGTTCGAGCCACCTGTCGACGGCGGACTCGACTCCCGCGCGCAGGACGTAGGTCTGCGAGAGCACGGGCACGTGGTTTATAACCGCGCGCCCGACGTCCTTCGCGAGACGTTCGGCTTGTTCGCCGTCTAGCTGAGACACCACGTTTTCGCCTATTGCCGCGATGACCTCGGCCTTCTGCCGGTCGTCCAGTTCCTCGATGAGACGTTCCTTCGTGTGGGCCCCCGCGTCGCCCACCCGCTCGCCGGCTGGGTCGAACTCCTCCGCGAGGTCGACGGACTCCATGCTCGCGCTTGGAAATCAACCAATTTAAATCTAGTGGACGTTCGGGACGTTTCGGGCCGGGAGACTCAGTCGGCCTCGCTCCAGACGTCCTCCTCCTCGTCCGTGCCCAGCCACG
>JBKGYY010000042.1:0-11544 GCA_046545855.1 Halobacteriales archaeon
GAACACGCTCGACAGAAGCCACCAACGAGGACGACGTCGTGCCCGCCGCCGAACACGAGATAGAGGTCGAGCTAGACGCCGAGGAACTACGTCACCTGCGCGAACACCTCGGGGGAGGCGGAGACGGCGTCGAGAGCGAGGTGTTCGACGACGCCACACTGAAGGCTCTGTACGCGCTCGTCAACCGCGGAGTCGTCGACGCCGTCGGAGGCGCCGTCGCCACGGGCAAGGAAGCCAACGTACACGAAGCGCTGTCGGACGGCGACGACGTCGCGCTCAAGATATACCGCGTCGAGACTTCGGGCTTCCACGACATGCGACGTTACTTCGAAGGCGACCCGAGGTTCGAAGGCATCGGCGGAAGCAAGCTAGACGTCGTCGTAGCGTGGGTGCGCAAGGAAGCCTCCAACCTCTCGCGCGCGCTCGACGCCGGAGTACGCGTCCCACGGCCGCTTGGACACGAGCGCAACGTGCTCGCGATGGAGTTCGTCGGCACCGCCGAACGACCCGCGCCACGCCTCCACGACGTAGCGCTCGACAACCCCGGGACCGCGTACGAAGTGCTCGCGACCTACGTAGAACGCCTGTACGACGCCGGGCTGGTCCACGGAGACCTCAGCGAGTACAACGTCCTCGTCGACGGCTCCGACCTCGTAGTCATAGACCTCGGGCAGGCGGTGACCCTCGGACACCCGAACGCCGACGAACTTCTCCGACAGGACCTGAGGAACCTCGTCCGCTTCTTCTCCGAGCGAGGCGTCGACGCCGACGTCGAGGACCTCCACGCCAGGGTCACGGCAGACGGAGACGACTAGATGGAGCCGACTAGACGTACTGTTCGTACGCCGCCTCGACCTCTTCTTCGAACGCCTCCGCGAGCGCCTCTGGATCGGGAACCAGGCGTTCGTCCGTCGCCACGCCGACTCGGACGTCGCCGTCGTAACTCAGGATGCTGACTCCGACGCCTATGTCCTCCGACGTCGGAACCCAGAACATCAGGTCCTCGACCTCCGAGCCCGCTATCTCGAGGCTGTCGACCGGCCCCGGCACGTTCGAGATAGCCGCCGTCACTCGTCCGCGGAACCCGAGCGACGCGACGTCCTGGACGGAGTCCGGCATCGCGCCCACGGTCTTCAGCACGCGGTACATCATGTAGGCGTCCGTACCCTGCTTGAGCATCCCCGTGCGCTCCTGGATGAACTCCACGCGTTGCTCGATTCCCTCGGTTCCGACGGGTAGCTCGACGAAGCCGAAGCCGAAGTAGTTGCCGAGCGGCTCGTCCCTGTGTTCGAGCGGCTTGAGGTTGACGGGCATCGCGCTACGTAGCTCGAGGCCGTCGGCTACCACCTGGTCGCGCTCGAACATGTAACGGCGGAACGCCCCCGCCGTCGCAGCCATAAGGAAGTCGTTGACGGTGCCGTCGAGCGCGTGCGACACGAGCTTCACGCGGTCGAGGTCGAAGCTGTCGGTCCACGACACGTTCTTGGACAGCGCGAGGTCACCGCGGAACACCGTGTCGGGCTCCCTGCTGAGCTTCAGCGTGTCGACGACGGCCTTCGCCGTCTCCCTGCCTTCGTCGACGGCGTCCTCTATCTCTTCGCGTAGCGAACCAAGCTCGACGCCGCCGAGCAAGCCCCTGCCTCCGGCTTCGCCCTTCGCCTCCACGTGCTCCTCGAAGCCCTCTTCGCCGGGCAACGGCGGCAGGCTGCCTATCGGTAGCTCTATCGAGCCGGGGTCGTCCGCGAGGCCGTAGAGCACGTAGAGCAACGCGAAGCCGTCGGCGAGAACGTGGTGTATCCTGACGACGAGGGCGTTCGAGTCACCCACGCCTTCGACGAGCCAGGCGTGCCACATCGGCCGCGAGTCGTCGAGCGGGTCGTCGAGTATGTCGCCGACGAACTCCTGGAACTCCTCCTCGCCCTGAGGCTCCGGCAGCGCGACGTGAGACACGTGGTTCTCTACGTCGAACAACGGGTCGAACTCTAACTTCGGCCTCAACCCGTGCCACGGTTCGACGACGCGCTGACGGAACCTGTCGAAGTTCAGAAGGCGTTCCTCGAACCGCTCGACTACGTCTTCGTAAGACACGGGTTCGTCGAACGACAGCACCGCGGTTATCACCATGCGGTTCCTGCGGTCGTCCATACGGAGCCAGGCGTTGTCGGCCGCCGGCAGGTAGTCGTCGCCGAGTCCCTCGAACACTACGCCACCCCCGGGACCGTGCGCATCGGCTCGCCCTCCGTGGACATTCTCTCGTTTGACATGTTCGAGTAGTTCGCACGCGGCCGAATATACCTGTCGCCGGTGTTAGCAGACTCCCGCGCCCGCCCCGACTCCCTGGGACGTCGCCCGTGAGCCTCCGCCCGCGTCGGCGGACTTCCGCTAGACCTCGAGGCCGTCGACCTCGACGCCCTCGCCGTCGTCGACGTAACCGACGACGGAGCCGTCGAGCGCCTCAGCGACGTCGTCGGCGTCGCCGGCCTCGACGACGAGAGCGAAGCCCATCCCCATGTTGAACGTCCGGTACATCTCGCGTCGGTCGACGTCTCCCGCGTCGGCGACGAGGCCGAAGACCTCCGGCACCGGCAGCGGGTCGTCGACGACGTAACGGTGCTCGCTTATGCGCGAGAGGTTCGTGAACCCACCGCCGGTGACGTGCGCCATCCCGCGGACGTCGTGTTCGCGCGCTACGTCGGGTACGTCGCCGTAGATTCGCGTCGGCGTCAGAAGCTCCTCTCCGACCGAGCGGTCGGCGTACGGCACCCGGTCGTCGTAGTCGAACTCCGATGTCAGCGCCTTGCGCGCGAGCGTCAGCCCGTTGCTGTGGACGCCGCTCGACGGCAGGCCGACGACGGCGTCTCCCTCTCGAACCCCGGAGCCGTCGACGACGTCGTCGGGCGCGGCGACGCCGACGCACGAGCCAGCGAGGTCGACGCCTTCGACGACCTCGGGCATCACCGCCGTCTCGCCGCCGACGAGCCGCATTCCCGCGCTCTCGCACCCCTTTCGGAGACCGACACCTATCTCGCGCGACAGGCTCTCGCTCGGCTCGTCGACCACGAGGTAGTCGACGAAAGCCAGCGGCCTGAGGTTCATCGCCACGAGGTCGTTCGCGTTCATCGCGACGGCGTCGACGCCAATCGTCGAGTAGTCGCCGACCGCCTCGGCCACGAGCACCTTGGTGCCGCATCCGTCGGTCGTCAGACCGAGAACCCGGCCGTCTAGCTCTACGAGGCCTGCGTAGTCTCCGTGTTCGATGTCGACGGCGTCGGCGAGAGCGGCGACCGCGGCGTCGCTGGCTTCGACGTCGACTCCGGCGTCGCTGTAGTCCATGGTACACCGAGGACTCCCTGTTACATCTCGCTTGTGACTCGGGCTAAAGCAGGAAGACGTAGCTGTAAGCCGTCGCAGCCACCGAGACGGCGAGCACGAGCGCGAAGACGACAGGGTTCCACCGGAGGACCTTTCGTCCGTCGAGCGGGCCCACGGGCAGCATGTTGAACGCCGCGAGGAAGGCGTTAATCAGGGCGCCGAGCGCCGAGACGTCGCCGACCGACCCCGGCGTCGACGCGGCGGCACCGGCGAATACGGCGAACAAGCCGAGGTTGATGGCCGGGCCCGCTAAGGAGGTGACCCCGCTCTCGCGCGCCGTAATACCCCGTCGGGACCGCATGACGACGGCGCCGGGAGCGGCGAAAAGGAAGCCCATGGCGCCGCTGACTACGGCGAGAGCCAGCATGTCGTACCGCGCGCGGAACTCCGCCCACATGCCGTAACGTTGCGCGACGACCTTGTGAGCTAGCTCGTGCAGCAAGAAGCCCGTGCCTGCCGTCGCCAGCGACACCGCGAAAGTCGGAGCCAGGCTCCGTAGGTCTAGCTGACCGAGGCTCCGCACGGGACCTTCGAGCAGAAGCGCGAAGCCGAGCGACAGCGCGAGCCACGCGAACACGACGTCACGTAGCTCTCGGGCGCTGGTCTGCATCTCGCTACACGTTCCACTCGCGTTCCTCTCCGTCCTCGTCTACTACGACGCCGTGGGCCGACAGCGGACGTGGCCCCGCGAAAGACGCACGGAGGAGCCCGGACACGTCGGTGACGACGTCGGCGCAAGCGTCTTCGTCGTCGGCGCCGCGCACGACCTCGAAGTTGGCTTCGAGCACCCTTCCGGTCGACGTCACGTCAGCCAACTCGATGTCGTAGCAAGCCTGCGGAGCCCGGGCTTCGACGTAGACGAGCACGCTGTCGTCGAAGTCAGTGTCCTCGACGAACTCCGTGGCGTCGTCGACGACGGCGCCGCGAGCCTCCTGCTCGCTCGTGTACATGGCGTCGCCAGTGTCCGCGAGGCGCTCTCGCGCGCTGTAGAACTCGTGCTCACGTAGCTCGCTCTCGCCGGTGAATGAGTCGAGACACCCGGTCAGCGCCACGGCAGAGGCCGCGAGCAACGTACGTCTCCGCATAGGTGTCCTACGGGGTTCCTGCTATTAAAAAGACCTCATGACGCCGTCGGACTCACTCCGTAAGACCGTATCCCCTGCCGAACAGCCACACGTCGAACGTGACGACGACGACGGCGGCAGTCGAAAGAACGGCGAGCGAGACCTCGGGGGCGACGTCGACTGCGCCGGGACCCAGGAAGCCGTACCGGACGCCGTTCACCATGTAGACCATCGGGTTCAGGAGGCTGACTAGCTCCCACGTGCGAGGGAGGTCGGAGATGCTGTAGAACACGCCGCCGAAGAACACCAGCGGGCGCAGCAGGAACTGGTTCATCACCGTGAGGTAGTCGAAGTCACGCGCCCACAGGCCGCCGACGACACCGAGAGCCGCGAACAACAACGTTATCACGCCCATGAAAGCCACGAGGTAGACGGGATGACGCACGGGAACCGGCCGTATGAAGACGAAGCCTATGCCGGCGATGAGACCGCCGATGAGAACGCCGCGCAACGCCGACGAGACCACGTAGGCGAGCACCATCTCGGTGTACGACAGAGGCGACGTCACGGTCGCGTGGATGTACTCGTTCCACCTGCCGTGGAATATCGAGAACGAGCTGTTCTCGAACGAGTTCGAGACGGCGCCGAGCACCACGAGCCCCGGAAGCAGGAACAGGATGTAGTCGACGCCGAGCACCGTGCCGACGCGGTCACCGAGGATGACGCCGAAAACCGAGAAGTACAGGACGTTGGTGATGAAAGGCGGCATGAACGTGTTCCGGGGTCTCCGGAGGTAACGGAGCACCTCGCGCCGCATCAACGTACGGAAGCCCGGAGGCAACGGAGCGAGCGCGGCCGACGTCAGCTTCGACGTCGCGCTCAAGGCACGCCCTCCTCGAAGCCCTCGCGCACGTCGTCCAGGTCCTCGCCGAGCGACTCCGTCACCTCGACGAACACCTCCTCGAGAGAAGTCCTCTCGACCTCGACGTCACGTATCTCGTGGCCCTCGCGGTCGAGAGCCCTCACGACCTCGGGGAGCACCGCGCCTCCGCGGTGAGCGCGGACGACGAGCGTCGAGTCCTCGACGTAGGAGTCGAGGACGTCTTCGCCGAACTCCGGGATGTCGCCCGGGGGCTCTCGTAGCTCGACGTAGACGGTGTCGACACCTCGTTTCATGAGTTCGTCGGGCGACGCCACCTCGACGAGCTCGCCGCGGTCGACTATCGCGACGCGGTCGCAGAGGCGCTCGGCTTCCTCTATGTAGTGGGTCGTCAGGAGTATCGTCGTGCCTTCGTCGTTGAGGCGCTCGATGAGGTTCCAGAGGTCGTGACGTAGCTGGACGTCGACGCCCGCCGTCGGCTCGTCGAGTATCAGCAGGTCGGGGTCGGTGACCATGGCGCGAGCGAGCATGAACCGTCGTTTCATCCCGCCAGAGAGCCAGTGGAACCGCGTGTCGCGTTTGTCGTGTATCCCGACCTCCCGGAGCACGCGGTCCGCCCGCCTCCGGGCGGTCCCGGCGGGCACGCCGTGGTAGCCAGCCTTGTGTATCAGGACCTCGCGTATCGGGAAGAACCGGTCTACGTTGAACTCCTGGGGCGCGAGTCCGATGGCGTCGCGCGCCATAGTGTAGTCGTCCTCGACGTCGTAGCCGAAGACCTCGGCGTGACCGCTACTCTTGCGGACGAGGCCGACGAGAACGTTGATGAACGTCGTCTTGCCGGCGCCGTTGGGCCCGAGCAAGCCGAAGAACTCGCCTTCGTCTACCTCGAGAGACAGGCCCTTGAGCGCGTGCACTCCGTCGTAGTGCTTGTGGAGGTCCTCGACGTCTATCGCAGGAGCCATCTAACTCACGGCGTTCGGCACGCGGGATTAAGCCTTGGGAAACCGACGTCGTTCCGGTGTAGCGCCGGCCTCAGCCCTCGTAGTTGTCGAGAAGGTCCTCGACGTCAGGCGTGTCGTACGATACCTCGCCATCGTACTCGGTCTTCTCCATCGCGTCGGAGTCGTCGACCTCCCGGGTTCCCTCGCGTCTCTCGTGTTCGCTCTCGTCGTAAGCTCCCATTCCCATGGGTGTTGCACCAGACGGAGGTTAGCGCGCCCACTTCAAAAGTACCCGGGCTAGAACATGCCGCTGCGCTCCGACCCCCCTGCGGCGGGGCCTCCGGCGCCCGCGCCGCCGACTTCGCTCACGCAGTACCTGCAGTACCGGTACTCGGCCTCCGTCGCTCGCTCGCACTCGGGGCAGACGACCATTCCGTCGGAGGCCGCCTCCGCTGGCCCGGCTTTAGACCGAGTTCGACCGAAGACGAACGCCAGGTGGAAGGCTATGAGGCCGGTGAGCAACGCCACGGCGAACAACGTGTAGTGGGACTCCGTGAGCGCGAGGTCGAGTCCCAGGTCGCCGGTAGCGGCGAGGCCGAGGTCCATGGTCGGTCTACCGCCGCGCGTCATTTATTCTTTACGCGGTCGAAGCGTCCTCCATCGCGGGTTCAGACGTCAGGGCGCTCGACGAGCTCTATCTCGTGGCCATCGGGGTCCTTGACGAAGGCGTAGCTCCCGCCGCAAGAGTCCGGGTCGCGGTAGTCTTCGACCCCGCGCTCCAATAGGTCGTCGTACGCCTCGTAGACGTCTTCGACGGCGACGGCGAAGTGCCCCCAGGCGTCGCCCATCTCGTACGTCCGGCGTTCACCGGTCTCCGGGTCGGGGTGGTTGTACGTCAGCTCTATCAGGTGGTCGCTTCCGTCGGCGTCCTCGGGCCCGACGAAGATCAGGTCGAACGTGTCCATCTCGACCTCCCGGTGGACGACCCAGTCGAACTTGTCGCGGTACCAGTCGACGGAGCGCTCGCGGTCCTCGACGCGTATCATCGTGTGGTCGATGTATCCTCCTACCATGTGTCTGTGGACGACGTGCCCGGCCAAAAAACCGACGCGTTCTCCCGACCGTGTCTCAGTACAGCTTCTCGCGCACGCGGTCGAAGAAGCTCCTGCCGGTGTCGACGAACAGGGCGTCGTCGGCGCGTCCGAACACGACCTCGTCTCCCCGTCCTACCTCGGCGACGTCTGTGCCGTCGACGACGACGCTCGCCTCTCGTTCGACGCGCGTAGGCGTCACCGTGGTCTCTCCGTCTGCGGCGAGCACCCAGGGAGCGGTGTTGACGCGGAACGGAGCGAGAGGCACGACTAGCTTGGAGTCGACTTCCGGCTGGACGAGAGGCCCGCCTGCGCTCATCGAGTACGCCGTCGAACCCGTGGGCGTCGCGACGACGACGCCGTCCGACCGAATCGACTCGACTAGCTCGCCCTCGTGGTGCACGTCGAACGCGAGTATCTTCGCGGGACGTGACGTGACTATGACGGTCTCGTTGAGCGCCGGCGGCAGGCGTTCGCCGTCGACTTCGACGGAGAGACGTCCGCGTCTCTCGACGTCGAAGCCCTCGAGAGCGGTCTCGACTGCTGCGACCGCGTCGCGGGGCTCGACGTCGGCGAGGAAGCCCACCCGGCCGGTGTTGACGCCGAGGACGGGAGTGGGTTCGTTCAGGGCAGCGAGAGCCCTCAGCACGGTTCCGTCTCCGCCTACGGTGACGAGGAGGTCTATCTCGCCCGCCATCTCCTCGACGTCGACGCCTTCTCTGCCGATGGGCTCGGCTGCCTCGGGGTTGATTCGCAGTCCGACGTCGACGCCGTCGAGTAGTTCGGCTACCTCTCTTACGGTCTCGGTGGACTCGGTTATCCTCTCCTGCTGTCCGTCGCTCTCGGGCTCGTGTGCGTCGTGTCTAACGTAGTAGGAGACGAGTCCGACGGAGGCGGGCTTCACGTTACTACCTCCATTATGGCGTCGTGAGAGCGTGGAGCGCCGGCTACGACGCTCGAGCGCTCTGTGACCTCTATCCTGCGGTCTATCTCTTCGCCTGCTCCGTTTGTGACGACTCCGCCTGCTTCCTTTATGACGAGCGCGGCGGCCGCGAAGTCCACTACCCGGAGGTGAGCGCGCAGGTCGAGGAAGCCGTCGAGTCTGCCGGCGGCGACGTAGCACATCTCGAGGCTGCTGCATCCGAGGAGGCGGACGCGCTGGAACTCCGCGGGGTCGAAACCCTCGACGTTGTAGACTCCGCTGACCGCCATGTCGCCGGCTCTTTGGCTGGCTTCGACCTGTATCGCTTCGCCGTCGAACCAGGCTCCCTCGTCTCGTCGTGCGGTGTACGTGGAGCCGCTGCGTAGCTCTCTGACGTAGGCGTACTCCACGTCGTCGACGTGGTCTCCGTCGGCTACGCCTATCGAGAAGGCGTACACGGGTATTCCGTGGGCGGCGTTGTAGGTTCCGTCGAGGGGGTCGACTACGACGGTGGCTTCGGGGTCGCCGTAGACCGTCTCTCCGGATTCTTCGCTGACGACCCGGACGTCGCCGTGGCTCTCTAGGACTTCGAGGGCGGCGTTGTCGGCGGCTTCGTCTATCGCTTTGGTCGGTGTGCCGTCTGCTCCGGGTCCGACTATCTCGCTCGAGCTTCTGTCGCCGGCGAGGGGCTCGACGGCTCGCTCGACTGCGTCGGCTACGTCCTTGCAGAGCCTCTCCATCGGTCGGTGTTGCCTCCGACGTGGCTTATACCTGTGGCTTCTGTGGTCTGGATATAGAGGGGTGAGGTCGAAACGGGGGCGTTCGGTCTACGCGCCAGCGTGTCCGGGGACGGCGGGCCGTCTCGTGCGGTCGGCGTTGGTCAGTCTGTTCAGGTCTTGACGAGGCCGCCGCTGGCCTCGGTGTCCATGCCTCGGCTTCTCTCGCACGAGGGGCAGGCGTAGACTTCGTCGTGGTTGTTCCCGAACACCTTGGCGTAACTCTCGCTCACGTAGGAGCCGCATCGGTTGCAGTTTGCCATCTTCTTTCTGACCATCATACAACCGTCCAACATATAAGTCCTTTGTTTTCATTTGGATACTAAACGTCGCCGTCTCCCAGAAAACCACGAGCAACCTCTTTAAACTCGTTGAGAGTTCCCACGTTCTCCACCGTCACGTCGGCCATATCCATCGCCTCACCCAGACCGTAACCACGCTCGCGCTCGTCACGACGCTCCAGCTCCTCCCGAGCCGAGACGTCGTCCGACCGACCGCGCTCACGAAGACGCTCGAAACGCACGTCGAACGGAGCCTCGACGGCCACGAGCAAGAAGTCACCTTCGAACTCCTCCCGGAACACATCGACCTCGTCGTCACTACGGACGCCGTCCACGAGAACGACGTCCGACGAAGACAGGGCCTCCTGGACGCGGTCCACACAACGCCGAGCCACTACGTCGTCACCCTCCTCCTCACGCAGATCAACGGCCACACGCCCCATGTTAACGTCCGACGGATCCAGGCCCCGGCGAGCCACCTCCCGACGGATGACGTCACCCATCGAGACCACGGGTACGTCTAGCTCGCCGGCGACGTCCTCGAAGACGCTCTTCCCGCTGCCCGGCAGACCCACCGTCGCAACGACCTTCATCAGATGGAACGACGACGAGCCGGCGTTAACAGGTTGCGGTTTAGGACGCGTTCACAGAGACCCGCAACCAACGAAGTCCGCTCACTCTAGCAGCCGCTGCCTCCGCTCCTCCAGCACGTGCACGTCCTCGACCGGCGGGTAGTCGTGCTCGAAAGCCAGCGCGTCCTCACCGGCTTCCGCACGCTGGTCCTGCGTGATGCGCATCGAGCAGAACTCCGGGCCGCACATCGAGCAGAACTCTGCTTCCTTGTAGTTGTCTCCCGGCAGGGTCTCGTCGTGGTAACGCCGCGCCGTCTCGCCGTCGAGCGCGAGTTCGAACTGCTTCTCCCAGTCGAACGCGAAACGCGCCTTCGATAGCTCGTCGTCCCACCGCTTGGCATCGCCGTCGCCGCGGGCGACGTCGGCGGCGTGCGCCGCTATCTTGTACGCGATGAGACCCTGCTTGACGTCGTCTGCGTCCGGCAGGCCGAGGTGCTCTTTCGGCGTCACGTAGCAGAGCATGTCGGCGCCCTTCCAGCCTATGACCGCCGCACCGATCATCGACGTCATGTGGTCGTAGCCCGGCGCGACGTCCGTGACGAGGGGGCCGAGGGTGTAGAAAGGAGCGCCGTCGCACACCTCCTTCTGTCGGCGTACGTTCTCCTCTATGCGGTCGAGAGGCACGTGTCCCGGTCCCTCGACCATCACCTGTACGCCGTCTTCGCGCGCCCGCGCCGTCAGCTCCCCGAGCGTGTCTAGCTCGGCGTACTGGGCGGCGTCGCAGGCGTCGTCTAAGCATCCGGGACGGAGGCCGTCGCCGAGCGAGTACGTGACGTCGTACCTGCGGAGTATCTCGCTGACCTCGTCGAAGCGCTCGTACAGCGGGTTCTCCTCGCCGTGTATCTCCATCCACTCGGCGAGGATGCTTCCGCCGCGCGACACTATGCCGGTCGTACGGTCGATGGTGTGCTGGAGGTGGTCCTCGCGGACGCCGGCGTGCACGGTGACGTAATCGACGCCCTGTCGAGCGTGCTTCTCTATCACGTCGAGCAACAGGTCGCCGGTGATGTCCTCGACCGAGCCTGCTCGCTCCAGAGCCTGATAGACGGGCACGGTTCCGACGGGCACGGGGCTGTTGTCGACGACGTGTCGACGTATCTCGTCGAGGTCGTCGCGTCCCGTCGACAGGTCCATCACGGTGTCGGCGCCCCAGTGCACCGAGCGCTCGACCTTCCTGACCTCGTCTTCGGGCGTGCTCGTCGTCGCGCTCGCGCCGATGTTGGCGTTGACCTTCACGCGTCCCGCGCCTATCGTCATGGGGTGAAGGCCGTCGTGGTTGACGTTCGCTGGTATCACTGCGGTGCCGTCGGCTACCTGCTGCCTTAGTTCCTCGGCGTCGATGCCTTCGACGTCGGCTACGTACTCCATCTCGGGGGTTGTCTCGCCGTCGCGGGCGCGCTGTATCTGGGTGGCTGTGGCGGTGTCGGCTGAGGTTGCGGCCATGTATAACAGAATAGTAGAACCGAGTAATAAGACTGGCGTCACGAAACACCGAAGGAGCACGCGACGGGAGGCCAGACATGGCGACCGAACAGATAGCAAGGGCGGCCGACACGGCGCTCCACGCCCTCGGGATGACCCAGGT
>JBKGYY010000043.1:0-11544 GCA_046545855.1 Halobacteriales archaeon
GCCGTCTGGAGATAATACCGGTGCTGGTGCTGTTGACCCGTAGCTTCTGGAGAGAGTGACCGCGGACCCCGTACGCTCTACCCGGCATCTTACCCGGGAAGCTATCGGCAGCCGAGCCCCGGTAACGAGATTCAACGACAGGTCGCCGCCGAGGAACCGGTCAGTCGGTGCCACGCGACGTCTGCGCTATCGCCGGCGCACCGACGTCGTCGGCGGCGTCGAAAGACGTTGAACGTCGCAGCCCGAAGGACTCGGAACGACCTCCGTGTACGTCCGGAGACGGAGTTAAATGCCCGGCTCGCAATCCCCCGACATGGAAGCCGTAGTCTTCACGGAGCACGGCGACAGAGACGTCGTCGACCACGTAGAGCTACCGGAACCGGAGCCAGGCGACGGCGAAGTCGTCGTCGAGGTAGAGGCAGCCGCGCTCAACCACCTCGACGTCTGGACCCGTCGGGGCCTCCCGGGACTCGGGCTGGAGATGCCTCACGTTCCGGGGAGCGACGCCGCAGGCGTCGTGGTGGAGACAGGCGAAGACGTCGAGCGATGGCGGGAGGGCGACCGCGTGGCGGTCTGGCCTGGTGTCTCGTGCGGCGAGTGCGAGTTCTGCCGGGACGGCGACACCGCGCTATGCGTCGACTACCACATAATCGGCGAGCACACCGAGGGCGTCCAGGCCGAGCGCGTCGCGTTACCCGCCGACAACCTCGTCGAAGTGCCCGAAGACGTCCCGTGGACTACGGCCGCGGCGGCGCCCCTGGTCTTCGGCACCGCGTGGAGGATGCTGGTCGAGCGCGCCGACGTCGAAGCCGGTGAACGGGTGCTGGTGCTCGGCGCCAGCGGAGGAGTCGGACACGCCGCGGTCCAGATTGCTGACCACGCGGGAGCCGAGGTGTACGCGACTGCGGGCAGCCAGGAAAAACGCCGCGCTGCCGAGGATTTAGGCGCCGTCGAGGCGTTCGACTACGCCGACGGCTTCGCTTCCGCTGTGCGGGACGCCACCGGCGGCCGCGGAGTAGACGTCGTCGTCGACCACGTCGGAGAGGAGAGCTGGGGAGACAGCCTGAAGTCGCTCGCGAAAGGCGGACGCGTCGTCACCTGCGGCGCGACGACGGGGCCGAACCCGCCGGCCGAGCTCAACCGGGTCTTCTGGAACCAGCTCTCCGTGATCGGTTCGACGATGGCGACGCCCGGCGAGGCCGACGACGTGCTCTCGCTCGTCTGGAAAGGCGACCTCGAACCCCGGGTCCGCGACGTGCTGCCGTTCAGCGAGGCCGCCGATGGACACAGGATGCTCGAGGAACGCGAGGGTTTCGGGAAGGTCGTCCTCCGGCCGGACTCGAAGACATAGGTTTGGGGTCGTCTTACCCGACGACGTCTCACATTAACCGAAAGACGAGATACGGCACGCCGAACAACACCGCGGTCATCACTGCGAGCAAGACGCCGTAAGCCACCGCCGTCGCCACGGCGGTCACCCAGCTCGGGTGCTTCAAGTCGTCGAGTTCCAAGTCCATGTCCATACGCTGAGGCCACACCTCTTAACCGTTGTCCTGCCGCTCCGGCCGCACGAACTCCACCCCTCGGAACTCGAACCGCGCGCCACCCGACGGGGCTTCCGACAGCACGACGTCCCAGCCGTGCGCCTCCGCGACACGCCGGACTATGCTGAGGCCGAAGCCCGTGCCGTCGTCCGCCGTCGAGTACCCCGGCTCGAACACCCTTTCGCGTCTGTCCTCGGGCACCCCGGGGCCGTCGTCCTCGACGTAGAAGCCGTCGTCGAGACCGCCTACCACCACCGTCACGCCTTCGCCAGCGTGTTCGACGGCGTTGGCGTACAGGTTCTCGAAGACCTGCAGAAGCCTGTCGTCGTCGGCCAGTACCTCGGTTCCCCCCTCGAGCTCGACTTCGAGGGAGGCGATCGCGGCCTCGACGTTCCTCCAGGCTTCCCTGGCGAGCGCCGGCAGATCGACGTCTCTTTTATCGCCAATCGACCTGCCTTCACGCGTGAGCCAGAGGACGTCCTCGATGATGCGTTCCATCCGGTCGAGCGACCGCTCGACCTGATTCAGGTGGCCGCCGTCGGGGTCTTCCCGGGCGAGCTCGAGACGTCCTTTCGCGACGCCCAGCGGGTTCCGTAGGTCGTGGCTGACGACGCTCGCGAACTCCTCGAGACGCTGGTTCATCTGCTCGAGATCCCTCTCGCGGCGTTTCATCCCGGTCACGTCGACGGCGGCGCCGAAGACCGCGTCGGCTCGTCCTTCCTCGCCGTCGAAGTATACCGGAGCCTTCGACGACAGATAGGTCCTGGTTCCGTCGGCCGTCTCCACCTCCTCCTCCACCTCCAGCATAACCCCGGACTCCAGCACCTCTCGGTCGTTGGCCTCGAACTGCTCTGCGACGTAGCCCGGGTGGATGTCTCCGTCGGTTCGACCGAGGACGTCTTCCTCGTCGAGTTCGAAGATCTCGAGGTACTCGTCGTTGACCCAGATGTACTCGGCCGACGCGTCCTTCATGAACATAGGCAGCGGCGTGTACCGGGATATCGCGTCGAGGTACCTCGTCTTCGTCTCTAGCTCGTCCTGACGGCGCTGTATCTCGCGCTCGCGCTCGACCCGCTCGGTTATGTCGCGTCCCTCGAGCACCAGCAGGACGACGTCTCCGTCTTCGTCGGTCACCGGTCGGACGGAGTAGTCTATGACGGCGTTCCTCCCGTCTCCCTGCACCTCCATCTCGCCCTTCACCAATTCGCCTTCGGCGGCACGCCTGACGCTTCGTCTAGCGACGTTTCTCGCTTCTTCCGAGATCTCGAACCAGTCAGCCTCCCATATCTTCTCGCCGACGACGTCGTCGCGGTCGAGGCCTCCGAACTCGAGCGCGGTGTCGTTCGCCTCTATCACGGTTCCGTCCGGCTCGGTCAAACCGGTGAACTGGTAGGTGTGGTTGAAGATCGCCTCGTAACGCCGGCGACGTAGCTTCTGCTCGGTGACGTCGCGGACGTAGCCGACGATACGCGCCACCTCGCCGTCCTCGAACACGGGTTTGCTGTCGGCGACCACCCACCTGACGTCGCCGTCCGGTCGGACGACGCGGTACTCGACGGTCTCTTCCTCGCCATCCGAAACCCTCTCCATCGTCCGCCGGACGGAGTCGCGGTCGTCGGGGTGAACGCGGTCGAGGAACGCCCGGGCGTCCTCCTCGACTTCGTCGAGCGAACCACCCCACATCTCCTCGTAGACCGAGTTACCGAACAGAAGCTCGTTCCAGTCAGCGTCGAACATGTACAGGACGTCGTCGGTCTTCTCCGCGAGCTCCTCGAGCTTCCTCTGGGTCTCGTCGACGGCCCGCCGCGCTCGGTGCTGTTCGACGGCGTTCTCGACGCGGTTGGCGAGCACCTCGTACTGGCTCGACCCCGACGCCTTCTGGAGGTAGTCGGTCACGCCGGCGGAGATGGCTTCGCTCGCTATCTCCTCCGAGCCCTTACCGGTGAACAGCACGAAAGGCAGGTCGGGACGTCGTTCGCGGACGGCTTCCAGGAACTCGATTCCGTTCATCCCCATCATGTCGTAGTCGCTGACTACGCAGTCGAACTCGCCCGTGGAGACGCGGGAGAGAGCTTCCTCGGGGTCGGTGACCGAAGTAACGTCGAAGCAGTCGTCCTGTCGCTCCAGCAGGTCCGCGGCCAAATCGGCGAACTCCGCGTCGTCCTCGACGTGAAGCACACGAACCCGTTCGTCCATACCTCATAACAAGAAAGCCGACGTATAAAACGGAACTGGAGCGGCCTAACGTCGGAACGAGCGCCGTCGAACTACACCAGGCTGCGGTGCTACTCCCGCAGGCCTTCGCTCACCGCCGCCACGCCGGCACCGCCGTCGACGTCGACGCCTTCGTCCTCAAGTATGTCGCCGAGCGCGTTCGCGAGATACAGGACGTTCTGCGGGCGCGCGCTGTGTCCCATGCAGCCGATACGGACTATCTCGCCTTCGAGCGCTCCGAGTCCCGCGGACACCTCGATGTTGTACTCCTCGACTAGCCGACGGAGTATGACGTCGTCGGAGACGCCGTCGGGGACGCGGACGGCGTTCAACGTCGGCAGCCAGGCGTCGTCGTCGCTGTTCATCTCGAGCCCCATCTCCTCGAGACCCGATTTGAACGCGCCGCTCACCCTGCGGTGTCTCTCCCAAGCGCCCTCTATGCCCTCCTCCGCGACGATGCGGAGCGCCTCCCTCAACCCGAAGATGTTGGTCACCGGCGCCGTGTGATGGTACGACCTGTCGTCGCCCCAGTAGGTCTCGAGCTCCTTGAGGTCGAGGTACCAGCATCGGGGCTCGGTCTCGCGCGACAGGATCTTGTCCATCGCGCGGTCGTTCAACGTCAGCGGAGAAGCGCCCGGCGGACAGCTGATGCACTTCTGGGCCGCCGAGTAACACGCGTCGACGTCCCAGTCGTCGACCTTCACCGGGACGCCGCAGAGCGACGTCACGGCGTCGAGCACGACGTAGCTGTCGTGGTCGTGCGCCAGGTCCACTAGCTCGGGGACGTCGGGCTGGAGCACGCCGGTGCTCGTCTCCGCGTGCACGACGCCGACGACCTCCGGCTGGTGTTCGTCGAGCGCTCGCTCGTAGTCCTCGACGTCGAGGGGTTCACCCCACGGCGCCTCGACGGTGACGACTTCTCCGCCTGCACGTCGGCTCATCGACGCCATGCGTTCGCCGAAGTAGCCGTTGTCCGGCACGAGCACGGTGTCGCCTGGTTCGACGAGGTTCGAGAACGCCGCCTCCATCGAAGCGCTCCCCGTGCCGCTCACCGGCAGAGTCCACTCGTTTTCCGTGCGGAAGACGTACCGCAGCAGATCCTGGACCTCGTCCATGACGTCCATGAAAGACGGGTCGAGGTGTCCTACAATCGTCGTGTGCATCGCGCTCAACACCCGGGGGTGGGCGTTCGAAGGCCCGGGCCCCATCAAGACGCGTTCCGGGGGCTTCAGCTCGCCGACGTCCGGCTTGTCCATGGGACGCGGTTAACCGGGAGACACCAAAAAGCTGGTTGATTGCGAGCGAACGCGACCGGAAGTCGACGCGCCTACCCGAGAGAGTGTCTAAAAAGCTTGACGCCGAGCATCATCAGGATGCCAGCGAGGAAGACAGAGAAGTAGACCGCGGCCTTCCGGGGGTCGTCCTCGTGCTTTATCTCCGGCACGAGGTCGCTGCTGCCGATGTAGATGAAGTTTCCGGCGGCGAAAGGCAGCAGGTAGACGGATACGCCTTCGACTGCGCCGGCGAGGAAGAAGCCGACGACTCCGCCGACGATGACCGCCGCCTGGCTGGCGTAGTTCAAGACGAGAGCCTGCATCTTCTCGAAGCCCCCGTACACGAGGACGCCGTAGTCACCTATCTCCTGAGGTATCTCGTGGAGCGCGATGGCGGCGGCGGTGACGAGACCGATGTCGACGCCGAGGACGAAGGCGCCTGCGATCACGAGCCCGTCGATGAAGTTGTGGACGGTGTCGCTGACGAGCACGAGGTAGGTCACGGGTTCGTGTTCGTGGTCGGTGCCGTGGTGGTGGTGCCAGTGGATGAACTGCTCGAGCACGTAGAACAGGCAGAAGCCCGCGAGCAACACCAGGAACAGCGGAAGCAGTTCGTCGCCCGCGTACTCCTCGATGGCGCGAGGCAGGAGGTGGATGAACGCTCCGCCGATCAGGCTGCCGGCGGCGAGCGCGACGAGCACGAGCAGCAGCCTATCCAGGAGGTCCTCGTTGAGATGTAGAGTGAGCACGCCTATCCAGGCGATCAGGCTGATGAGGAACGTCACCGCGACGATCCAGCCTAGCGGTCCCATTTCGTGTCGTTAGGTGGATGACCCCTAACATAAGTTACTGGATTTGAGGCTCGGGGTTCGGACGTCGGAGTCGTCGACAAAGTCGAGATACGCTTTTACGGCTTCTCCACCTGTCTCCGGACATGACGGAAGACATCGAGACATTGGAGTACGAGGTAGTGGTGGTGGGCGGAGGACCCGCGGGACTGTCCGCGGCGCTTTACACCACGCGCCTGGGGCACCGGACCGCCCTCGTAGACCGGGGTGGAGGCCGCGCGGCCATGATGCAGGACACCCACAACGTCGTCGGAGTGACGGAGGACGTCTCGGGGCAGGAGTACCTGGCGACCGGCGTGCAACAGCTAGAAGATTACGGCTGCGACGTCCATCGAGACGTCGTCTCCAGGGGAGAGAAGACCGACGTGGAAGAGGAACCAGATGGTGGAGGTGTTTTCCGTCTCTCCGGTGGCTCCACCGACTACTACGCCGAACGCGTCGTTCTGGCGACGGGTATGAACGACGTCAGGCCGGAGCCACCGCTTCCACGTACCGGCCGCGGCCTCCACTACTGCCTGCACTGCGACGCCCACATGTTCGTCGACGAACCCGTCTACGTCATGGGACACGGCGACAGCGCCGGCTACGTCGCCATGATAATGCTGAACTTCACGGACGAAGTCGACGTACTGCTGCGTGGCGAAACCCCGGAATGGAGCAGAGACGTAGAGGAGATGATAGCCAACCACCCCGTCGAAGTGGTCGAGGAAGACGTAGTAGGAGTCAGGAACGACGAAGAAGGCTGGCTGGAGAGCATGGAGTTCGAGGACGGCGTGGTCCGCGAGTACCGGGGGGGTTTCGCGATGTACGGCAGCGACTACAACAACGAGCTAGCGCTCCAGCTTGGTTGCGACGTCGACGAAGACGGAGCCGTGGAGGTCGAAGACCACGGCCGAACCAACGTCGAAGGAGTGTACGCTGTCGGTGACCTCACCCCGGGACACAACCAGATCCCGATCGCGCTCGCGGAAGGCGCAGAAGCAGGCATCTCAATCCACTTCGACCTCCGCGACTTCCCACGCAGCGTCGAGGAGATAAGGGAGAAGGGCGCCGTGACATCAGACGAAGTACCCGCGGTGCCCGACGACGTGCTACGGCACGCGGCCGAGTTCCACACCTACTGACGGTCTGTCGGCAGCGGGAGACGAAGCTCCGTCTCGGGTTCAGAGCAGGCCGACGTACCAGACCAGTGCCGCGAAGCCGCCGACTGCGAGCACGAAACCTCCTGCTATCATCCCCGTCGCCCTCCAGGTCATCGACGACATAAGCTCGCTCTCCCTCTGGTCGGAGACGACGAACATGGGTGTGGACCTGTCCTCGTTGACGACGGCGTTCTCGGGGTTAACCGTCGGCGGGCTCCCCCTCGCTCGCCTCCAGCTCCGGATATCCGCGACTGCGAACACGTCGCCGAGAGCGCTCCGTAGCATCTCGTCCGCTTCCGCCGCCTCGTCGGCTCCGCTCGCCTCTTCGACCATGGTGCTCGCCTCGGTTATCTGCTGTAGAACGTCCTCCTCGTACTCCATGTACTCCTGCACGGTGTCGACGAGTTTCGGCATCTCGTCGCTCCGTTGCTTCAACAGCACGTCGATGTCGCCCCACGCCTCGTTTATCCTCCTGCGCCCTCACGAGGCCGTTGTATACCAGCACCGAGTAGCCGATCGCGCCTCCGACTACGAGTACGCCGGCGACGGCGGCCACCAGACCCGTTCCGGAGACCATACCGTAACCGAGGACGCCGTCCAGATAAAACGTACAGTTCGGAGGTCGGGGGGGGGGGTGCAGCCTCGTCGGCGTGGTCAGCCCAGAGTGAACGAGTTCCCGCACTCCCTGCACGTGAGCTCGAACTCGCCGTTCTCGTTCATCCGCGTCCAGTGACCCGTCTCGGTCTCGCACTCCCGGCAGTAGACGAGCGACTCGAGGTCGTCCCAGTCGTGCATCTTGCCCGGCGCACCGAACGCGAACGCCTTCACCGTCTCTCCCGTGTCGTCGGCGGCGCTACCCTGCTGGAACTCGCCGGGAGCGAACCGGATGCCCTCGCCGGCCTCGACGGTCACCGTATCGTCGGGAGTCTCGAACTCCGCCGTGCCCTGCATCACGTAGAACACCTCCTCCTGGTCGTGGTGCGTGTGCAAGCCACCGCTGAACGACTCGCCGGCGTCGAGTTCGAAGTAGTTCATCGCGAAGTTCTCGACGCCGAGAACGCGGCCGAGAGGCTTCCTGATCTCGTGGACACCGAGAGGGTTGGGTTCGGAACGGACTTCGTCGACGGATGCCTTCTTCATAACACGCTACGTTTGGGGAACAACGTTATTAAGTGGTCTGCCGGGTTTGGAGGGTGTTCGGCGGACGCCCTAAGCGAGTTTGTAATCGGGAACAATGGTTCGCTCGCAGTCGTCCCGCCTCCCCGATTCGAAACCGGTCACTTCGCTCACATGCGTTCGCTTCGTTCACTATTCGAATCGGGTCGTTGGTCGTGCTCACTGCGTTCGCACTCCCGCCTCCCCGATTCGAACGGGGGACAAGCCGGTCTACAGCCGGCTGCTCTACCAGGCTGAGCTAAGGCGGGTGACCGGAGTATGGCGGAGGCGTCCTTAACTTTTGCTAAAGACTAAACCCCGGCGACGCCAACCTCGTGCGATGAGATGCAGGGGGTGCTACACCGACCTCGAGCGCCCGGGAGACTACTGTCTCACTTGCGACACCCCCAACGCCGACGTCGTCTACGTCGACCTCCACGAGAGCCACGCCGAAGTCGTAGTCGGCCTCGAAGGCGAGATAGAAGCACGCGAACACCATCGGACGCATCCCGAGGACGCCGACCCAGCCCGGACCGTCGCGGCGCGGAACTACGCCTACGGCATCGCCGACGACGTCCGCCGCCGGCGACCCGAACGCGTGCTCGTGAGACGGCACGGCGACGTGTCGGACGTCGTACGCTACCTGCGGCGGGCGCTCGACTACGAGCTAGAGAACGTACGCGCGGGCCCGCGGGAGGCTCTCTCCGCCGCCGACGGCCCGCGCGAGGTCGACGTCGACCCCGAGGACAAGGTCAGCGGCCGGCACTCGACGTTGATCGGCGGCCGTCGCGGCCGGCGGGCGCTCGCCGTCGTAGCCGACAACCCCTACGTCAAGAAGGTCGTCCCCGGCCCCATCGAGTCGTCGGGCCGCGGCCGTGGGTTCACGGCGAAGCTCACCCGCGCGGGCGACGACGGCAACCTCCGTATGCTCGTCCGCGACGGCAGCAGCGTGCAGGTCAACCGGGTCGTCACGACGGCCGACAACCGAGAGGACGGCGAGCACGTCGCGGATGACGTCAACGCGGCACTATCCGATGAACTCGGGTGACGGGTTACGGAGCCGGCGGTCCTGTGGAGAGCGCTCGGCGCAGGGGGGTACGGCGCAGGGGGACGGCCGTCTTACGTGGGTGTGGGTTTACTGGCCGTCGGGCGGCTGTCGGCGTCGTACGTCGACCCAGTACGTCTTACTACTGTTAGATTCGTATGACACCCCCCAGAAAGCTTATTACGTTATCGGCCTCATCACTCGTTAATGAGCGGTGAACAGGCTAGTCTCGACGACGAATCCCTCGGAGTCGTCGGACAGGACACCGGTTCGTGTGACGCCGTCGTACAGGACGACGCGATAGCGCGCGACGAGGTGGTCGAGGTCGTCGAACAACGGATAGAGGAGGACGTCTACCCCCGGCTGAGCAACATCTACTCGTCTCTGGAGAGACGGGGTGGAGCGCCGGCGTCCGACGTGCCCGAGAACGTCGAGCTACGTCCGGAGGTACAGAGGTTCTACGACGGATACACCGCGGCGTTCGAGGCCTCGGTCGAGGAGCTCGCTGCCGAGCTTCTCGAGGAGGAGGCGCGGCGTCTGTCGGAGGAGTTAGAGAGCGTCTCGGGAGAGGAGCCCTCGTGGCTCCTGGAGGAGTAGGATGAGGGACAGTAAGATCACGTTCCGGGTGAGCGACGACCTGCTAGAGCGCGTCGACGCCATCGACGAGTCGCGTTCGGAGATCATGAGGGAGGCGCTGAGGAGCTACCTCGACGGCAGCGGCGGCGGTGTAGAGCGCGAGCCCGCGCGCGCTACGTACGCTGGGTCGGGTTTCGACGCGATGTTGACGCGGAAGATAGAGAGCGTCGTCGAGAGGAAGCTCGACGACAGGGAGATGAACGTCACGGTCAACCTGCCGGAGTCTTACGCCGCGCGCGCGCCGTCGCGTTCGCCGTCGCCCGCTTCGTCTTACGGCGGGGCGTACGGGGGGGCTTACGGCCGCGCTCCGGCGCGCGGCCAGCCGGAAGAGGTGGACGCCCCCGGAGAGTCTCCAGTCGAAACAGAGGGGGGTTCTGCTTGCCCGCAGTGCGGCGAGCACGTCGAGGAGGATCACGTCCACTGTCCGAACTGCGGCGCCAAGGCGTCGCAACGTGTGTTCTGCGAGTGTGGCGACGAGGTGAGGACGGACTGGAGCTTCTGTCCGTCTTGTGGACGTCGTACGCCGTCGGGTCACGCGCTCACGCGGTAGGACGTGCGCCGCCGTCACCCGCTGCATACCTGTAAGATCCCTCGGAACCGCGTGACGTCGCTCTGGTGGCGCTGTACGACGCCCGAGGTATGTTCGGTACGACGCAAAGCGACGTGGTACGACGGAAAGGGCCGTGGTACGACGCATCGGGCCGTCTGACGCTGTTTTCCCACCTTCTATATATTAATTCATGTTGGAGCGTAAGACGAATCACCGAAACACTTATTAGCTGACAGATTAAATGGTGCGAGCGTAAGACACACATCTTACACGGCGTGTGACACTGGGTCAAGTCACGCGTCCGACGGAAACACGCTGACCCTCTGATTCGTCCGCACCACAGAGGTGGTACCAATGGAAAGAGTCACGCTACGCATACCAGAACAGCAGGTCAGCGCCGTCGAGGCGCTCGTCGACGAAGGAGAGTTTCCGAACAGAAGCGAGGCCATACGCGCCGCCGTCCGAACGATGGTCACCGAGAAGGACGGCCACGAGAAGGTCAAAGAGAAGAACAAGCTAGTGAGGATGTAAGATGGAGGACATAGTACAGGAAGCCCTCGACAACGACGAACGCGAGAAGGAGAAGAAGGTCGAGGCCGACGAGTTCGGAGAGCCCAACATAGTCATAGCCGGCTGCGGCGGAGCCGGCAACAACACGGTCAACCGGCTGTACAACATCGGCGTCGAGGGCGCCGAGACCATAGCCGTCAACACCGACAAACAGCACCTCCAGATGATAGAGGCCGACACCAAGGTCCTCGTCGGCAAGAGCCTGACGAACGGGCTCGGCGCCGGCGGAGAGCCCTCGATGGGCCAGCGCGCCACCGAGATGGCTCGCGGCACCCTCAAGGAGATACTAGGCGACGTCGACCTGTGCTTCGTCACCGCGGGCATGGGAGGCGGCACCGGCACCGGCGCCGCACCCGTCGTCGCCAAGATAGCCGCCGAGCAGGGCGCCATCGTCGTCGGAATGGTCTCGATGCCTTTCGACGTCGAGCGAGCGCGCACCGAGAAGGCGCGCGAGGGACTCGAGAACCTCAGGAGCGAGGCCGACAGCACCATCGTGCTCGACAACAACAGGCTGCTCGACTACGTCCCCAACCTCCCGATAGGCAAGGCGTTCTCGGTGATGGACC